>SLJK01000112.1 GCA_007135125.1 Syntrophomonadaceae bacterium
ATCTCATAATGCTGTTCCCGCTTCTGGAGCTGTATTTCGCCCCCGGGGTATTTAACCCGTTCAATTACCTGCAGATTCCCAGGCCACATATGCAGCTGATCATCTCCCATATTTTAGCAATAATTGGCCGTCAACCGGGGGCTGCCGTTCCCGGTGTTTCAAGCAAAGTGTTCCAGATAATCTTCGTGGGCCAGCTTGATTACCCGGAAGGCCTCCTTTTTATCATAATTACCGGCCAGCCAGCAGGTTTTTTCCCGGCCTTCCGGCATCTGTTTGTAGGTTAGAAAAAAATGCTCAAGCCTCTTGAGCACTCCCGGAGGACAATCTTGCAGATCGTTCCAATAGCCATGCATGGCGTCATCAAGTAATACAGCAATGATCTTGTCGTCGGCTTTTCCCGCGTCAATTAAGCGAAATCCACCGATAGGGCGAGCGGTTAAGAGGATATCGCCGTGAGGAACAATCTTTTCTGTCAACACGCAAATATCCAGCGGATCCCCGTCACCCTGAATCTCTCCAAGACCGGTGTGACGGGTGCAAAGCTCCCCTATCCTGCGCCCGCAATAAGTTTGGGGCAGCATGCCATAGAGAGTAGGGTAAATATTGGAAAAAGCCTGGGGGCGGTCCACTTTTAACAGGCCCGTTTCTTTATCCAATTCATATTTTACAGTATCGTTAGGGACAACTTCGATGAAAGATGTCACTTCTTCCGGCCACTTTTCTCCTAAAGAAACACCATGCCAGGGATGTGCTTTAAACTGGCTGGGGGATTTTTTTGCTGCTGCCGAATAAGAATTAGCTTTCATTTTCGACCTCCCGCATCATGATTAACATGATTATATCACAATATCTGCCCGGGAACATCTGCCCGACAAATAACGACCGACATAACTTTCGTGGACGGTTATTTGCCGGGTGAAGGCTTATGACTTATGGACCTTCCTGTTTACATTAAGGCTGCCGAAACTCAGCTCTCTGCGGATCCCAGGACCAAAAGTCTTCCAGCAGTCCGTCGAAACGTGTCCCGTGTCCTTCCACGGCTTCCACAAATAACTTCTGCCGCACCACAAAAACACCGTCTTCAAAATCACTAAGCAGATAATAGCGCTCTACAGTATCGTCCCAGTTCTGTCCTCCTGAACCATACATATACAGCGCCGGGAGAGGGCTCCTTACCTCCTCTTGGAAGGGCTGTTCACCATATTTTTCATGAAGCTCGCCTGCTATTTCCTCGGCAAGAGCGGCTTTTGCGGTTCCTTCCACGTGCCAGATAGCCATAAATACTTCGGGTGTTGTCTCTGTCAGGGGAAGAATATAATCTTTCCCTTCTTTTTCTTCCAGGCGGTACCTTTCTTCATCCAGGTAGATCGCGTACGGGTGGAGCGAGCTCACGTGTAAATGTGAAACAAGCTCTTCCTCCATCCCTTCAATTTCTAAAATAGTCGTCTTTGTAGGTTCGAGCTGGTCGGCATCTTTCCAGGAACGTTCCTTATCTTCCCCCTCTGTTGCGTTTGGATCCTCTGCTGCAGGCTGCTCGGGATCCGGCTCAAGTTCATCCGGAGGAGCCGGTTCTTCCTGCTCACTATCCGGGGGAGGCGGATCTTGCACCTGCTGGCCACAACCCCCAACAAGTACTGACACCAACAATAACAGGGCTGCGCTTAACCAAAATAACCTGAACATGCTTCATCTTCCTCTCTTTGTAATGTTTCTTCTTACTTATCTTCTTACTTAATAAGACGACTTTTTTCTTAAAAAGTTCGCCATCAAAACAAAAATTTTTCGTAGAACTAATAAATTCCTGTTTTTCTATTATTTTTTTAGAGGAAACGGCCCAAGCGTGTAGAATAAATAATTCAGAATAATTCGAAGGAGATGATCTTTGTGACCACCGGCAAGACTGAACTTTCCAACATTATTTCGGAAAAGATGGGCACCACCAAAAAACAGGCTTCACAGTTCATCAATGCTTTCACGGAAACCGTAAGTGAAAAAATGGCGGCGCAGGAAAGGGTACAGCTCACCGGCTTCGGCACTTTCACGACCAGGAAAAATGCGGCTCGCAAAGGCACAAACCCGGGCACGGGAAAGAAGATCAACATACCGGCCAAAAACGCCCCCGCTTTCAAGCCCGGGAAAGGCCTGAAAGACTCGGTAAACAAAAAATAACCATCAATCATCACAGTTCATGGTGACAAAGGAGGTGACAAGGGGACGGGGTACCTGTCAACTTTTCTGGGATGGCAAGGGGAAGGGTACCTGTCAACTTTTCTGGTTCGCCCCACACACATAGCCATCATCACTATAACAAGCTCCATAAGCCGGCCGTCGGATTTAGCACCCGCCGGCCATTTTTTTGCTATTTTTCAGAAGGAGCTGTTTAACATGCGTAGAATCAAATAAAAAAACAGGCCTGTTTACCAGACCGGACGCGACCGGGCAGGCGCTTAGCAAGAAGTTGAGAAGTTTATGCGGCTGCTGCTAAAATATCTGACCGAAAGGGCTGTTGCGGCTTATGGACGAAGAAAGACGACAGGAAATAATGTCGAAAAGGGCTCTGGCCAGAAAATTAAAAAAAGCCGAGGCTGAAGCCAGGAGGAAGGCGATCAAGGAACGCAAGCCTTTTATGGGGCTGCAAATACGGCCCACCTCCTCTCTTTTTGATGAATCAGGAAAAAGGGAGCCCGGGGAAGATAACTGGGCCGGCTTCGGCTTTGATATCCACCCCTATGTTACCTTAATCTCCTCCTGTTTGCTGTTATTCTTCATAGTCTTGACTCTGCTCTACCCGGGACAGGCAGAAGCTTATTTTAACAGCGCCCTGGAATTTATCACCCATAACGCAGGTTGGCTTCTCATTATAACAGCTAATATCTTTGTTGCCGCAGCCGTCTATTTTGCTTTCGGTAAGTTTGGCGAGATTAAAATAGGTGGGCAGAAAGCGCAACCGGAATTCAGCAGAGTGGGCTGGTACGCCATGCTTCTCAGCGCCGGAATGGGTATCGGCCTGCTCTTCTGGAGCGTCGGTGAACCCATTATGCATCTGGGCACACCTTCTCCCATGTTTGGCGATATTGCCCCCGAATCTGCAGAGGCAGCCCAGGCTGCCATGGCAACCACCTTCTTTCACTGGGGGATCCACCCCTGGGCTATTTATGCCATCGTAGGGCTGGGATTGGCCTTTTTCGCTTATAACAGGGGGCTTCCGCTGACCATCCGTTCCATTTTTTACCCCCTGATCGGTAACAAAATATACGGGTTCTGGGGCAATTTGATCGATGTCCTCTCTGTTTTGGCCACCCTGACAGGGCTCGCTACATCGTTGGGCCTGGGTGTTGCTCAGATAAATGCAGGGCTGAACTTTTTGTTTGGCATCAATATCAGCGTCACTATGCAGGTCTTCTTAATCGCCGGCATTACCGCGTTGGCCACTGTTTCCGTCATGTTGGGATTGGATGGAGGGGTAAAAAGGCTTAGCGAATTTAATATGGGGCTGGCGGGCATATTCCTGCTGTTCGTCCTCTTCCTGGGGCCCACCGTTTACCTCATTGGCGGTTTTACAGAGAATTTGGGTTATTACATATCAGTGCTACCGCAACTAAGCATGTGGACCGAAACCTTCAAAGACACTAACTGGCAGGGTGGATGGACTATTTTTTACTGGGCATGGTGGATTTCATGGTCGCCATTTGTGGGGATGTTTATCGCCAGAATATCCAAGGGCAGGACCGTTAAGGAATTTATCCTGGGAGTCGTATTGTTCCCCACATTGATCTCCTTTGTGTGGATGTCTGTTTTCGGCGGCACCGCCATATTTTTACAGACAGGCGGCCTGGCCGATATTCTCTCTGCAGTGGATATTGATGTCTCCATTGCCCTTTTCGCGATGCTTGAACCTTTACCTCTCTCCCAAATATTGTCTTTTGTCGCCGTAATCCTGATCACTATATTCTTCATTACCTCTTCCGATTCCGGGTCACTGGTGGTTGACCATTTGACCTCGGGGGGGAAGCTCGACTCACCGGTACCGCAAAGAGTTTTTTGGGCAATTATGGAAGGGGTGGTAGCAGCCACCCTGTTAATAGGCGGAGGACTTGCGGCCCTGCAGACAGCCTCAGTAGTAACCGGGCTGCCTTTTGCGCTCATTTTGCTGTTAATCATTTATGCCCTGTATGAGGGCTTCACCCAGGAATACGAGGTAGAAGAAGCGGTACGGCAGCGTTTAAAAGAAGTGGAAGAACGCCATATTTTAGATGAAGCCATCTCAGCAGCCGTCCGGGACGAAGCTCTGGAGGACAAACAATAAAATTTCATAAATAGTTGTCAGGGGGACGGGGTACCTGTCAACATCGGAACCTGAAACGGGTGAGGAACGAAATCGCTACCATGATGGCGCCCCTTCCTTCTTCCGCACTCTTTCGTTTCCCGCTCACCTTAAACTCCAAAGTTCTCGTAATAGATGTTTTCCGGGAGGGCCCCTTTAGCTAATAATATTTTTTGGGCGTCGGCGGCCATTTTCGGCGTGCCGCAGATATAAACTTTGGCCCCGGGCAGGGGATCATCCATTTCCTGCAAGATATCGGTCACGTAGCCCTTTCGGTATTGAGCAGTTCGAGGCTTGGAGAGAATCTTGTGGTACCCGAAATTACTGTTTTCCGCGGCTGTCGATTCCAAATAATCATCGTAAACCAGGTCTTCCTCGTACCGCGCCCCGTAGAGCAAATCCGCTTTTCCCACAAATTCATAATCTTGCCGATCAAAAACACTTTGCACCACGGATACAAAGGGAGTTATGCCGATCCCGTTAGCAATAAAAAGCAGCTCCTCGCTTTCAAGATTTACCCGCAGCTCTCTGCCAAGGGGGCCTTTCAGGGTCAGCAGGTCCCCCTCACGGAAGTTGTTAAAAAGTAAATTTGTTCCGTAACCATCGGGAAGGCGCTTTACTGTTACGCGAATTTCTGAGTTGTCGCTGCCGGAGCCGGAGATAGTATAAGCCCTGTACATCTGCCTGCTTTTTTCTATCTCTACCAACACAAACTGCCCGGGTTCATAAGGCATGTGCGACGGCTCGAGCAGTTCAAAGGTGTATTCCCGGATATCATCGTGCAGCTCACCGATAGAGTTGATGCGGGCTTTGTAATAACGCGCCCGGTCAAATCCTTCGAGGGATACCTCCTTATGCAGCGCCTCGGCCAGCCGGTCACCAGCCAGGTGCAAAATGCCGGCGGGGCAGTTCTTCACGCAGGTATTACAGCGAATGCATCTTTCGTCTTCGAAGCGGTAGTTTTCGGAAAAGCCCAGATACGGGGTTAACTGGATGGGACAGACCCTGGCGCATTTGGCGCAGGAATGGCAGAGCTCGGGGTGCTCGACTACCACTTTTTCATCAAAACGCCCGGTCAGGTCAAGGGCTTTTCCCAATCTGTAGAAGGCGGTCTGCATAGTTCCCATGGGACAAAACTGACACCAGGTCCGGGGATTAATGACCACCGCCAGCAAACCTCCCACTAACAGCACCATAAGATAAGTATTGGCAAAAATAAATCCCAGTCTCTCGTAAAATTCTGCGGTTCCCATAGCTCCGTAAACGGCAAAAAACCTGGCAGTCATGTTATAGATGAAAAACAACAGGACAGCGGCGATCAGGGGTCGCGAGCGCAAGATGGCAGGAATTTTTCCATACCTGCTAAGGGGCTGCAGCAAGTTATCAAAAAAACTGCCGTGGGGGCAATAATTGCCGCACCAGTATTTGCCTTTAAACAAACTCATGCCGATCAGGGCAGCCATAATAAAGGGCACCAGCAGCCCCAGGGCAGGAACAAACTGGCCTCCAATGCCGATCAGGATAGCCAATAACCAGGCATAACGCCTGAAAAGGGTAAAAGACCGGTTCGTTTTAATATAAAAAGACACTGAATCACCGCCGCTGTTCATAAAAAACCCTCCAAATCATTTTGACTTCTACTTCTTAACAGCATCCTGTGCGTAGCAGCATTTTATTATTTTAATACTTTTCCAATCACTGTATTAGTATAATACTTTTTTGCCGATCTTGAAAGAGGTAGCAAACCCCCCATGTGTATTTGACAACAGCGGGGCAATAAGTTATAATTATTAGTAATGGCTATTAAATCCATAGAAATACTTTTAAATTATCTTTACTCTTTATAAATAATTTTTCCCAGTAAATGCTTTCAGATGGCCATGCAAAGCATATCACTCGCCCAGCGAGGATATGAAGTGCTTTAAAGAAGTTAACAACTATAACAGGAAGGATGATTGATGATGAAGCTTGTATCCAATAAGTTTCTGGTAATCGCCATAATCGCCGCGGCTGCGCTGTTAGCCATCCCCATGATTTCCGCCTATGCTCATATAGGAACCTCAGATACTGCGCCGGATAATTATGGTAATTATGGCAGATTCGGCACATGCCCTGGCCCTGGAGGGTACGGGTATGCAGAAGATTACTACGAATCCAACCTTGACAAAGAGGAATTGGACCAAAAATTTGCAGAAGAGGTAGAATATAGGTTGTCTCGTTATCGTGAGCGCCTGGAATATTTAGTGGAGATAGGCGAAATTACAGCAGAGAGAAAAGAAGAGCTACTAGCCGCGGAAAGCGAATATTTAGAAGCAAGGTTTAACAAGTACTTGGAAGAAAATGAAGAATGGGGCTACAGCGGTTCGAGAGGACGCCATCACAGAGGCCATTTTGGCGGGTCACGTCACGGTCCGGGTTATGGACCACTTAGATAACCGCCGGACCGCCTGCAAGAGGACATGAAATTCCCCCTGAGAACGGACGGATTAAAGACAAATCCCTCTCCGTGCAGGGGGAATTTTTTGTGCTGCAAAACAAATACATGCATACGTAATCGGCATCCAAAGCTATTCTTCACAGTATGCCGGATCTAAAAACGGTGTTAACTACTTGCAAAAAGTTAACCGTCCGGGTGCTGTCCCGGAGGCTATCCCGGGGCCGAACGGCCAGGCACTGCCTACTTTTAGGTCTCTAACTGTTCCTTGTATTTTCTTACATGCTCGGCTGCGGCAGTTTTTTCTTCTTTTTCCAGGAAACCGGCATACTGCTCCAGGCCTTCGACGGTAAAAAATTCTTCAAATTTCAGCCCTGTCTCCTTTTCGAGGCGCGAGCTGTCGAGAACCAGTAGCGAATCCTTTTCCACTACAAAAGATACAATTGTGATAATATAAATGAAAAATGAAAGCCGGGCTACATGTCCGCTTCCCAGGATTGACTTGCACTGGATGACCCGTTCCCGTTCCTGCTCCGGCATTTCCTGTCCCTCTGTAACAAGCCATTGCTCCAAAAACTGCCACGCGGTCTCAATTAATATGTCGTAGTCCGCTATCCAGCTCGTCGTCATCTTCTCTGTGAGATTGACTTTTCGCAGGTGCGCAAAAATAACCTCGACTTTTTCCGCCAGTCTCTTGTCAAATTTCTTACTCGTCTCCTTTTTGTCAAGAGTGGCACCTTTGTTGCGCAGGGCTTCATTTGCCACCAGCAGCCCCCCCAGCACGGCATAGGGGGGAAGCTCCAGCTTCAGCCTCCCATCAGTGAGCATTTCCATAGTAGATGACGTTATTTCAGAGATTCTTGCCATTATTTCCTGGCGATAGGTCGGGTTTTGCTGCATTAATTCATTCATCTTCTCATTTGTAAAAACGGCTGCTTCACCTTCCACTGCCGGCGGACCGGAATCCAATACATTCATCTCTTCCAGCGCATCTACAGCTTCGGAAGATTCATAAAGAACCACCTTTACAAATCCCTCCCAGAAGGGGTTTTCCGCCGGTTTGTCATTAAGGGTATTAAAAATTCCAAATAGCAGGACGGCCCTTTCTTCCAGGGTATATGAACGTTTCCGCAGGCTATCCATAATTTTCCATAAAAACCAGTCATTCGCTCTTTCATCGATATTCTCCGTCAGCCACTCCCAGATCGCTTCATGCAGCATTTCCGCCAATTTTTCCTGCCCCGGCTGTTCCTCCCCTGCTTCTGCCAATTTCTGATTGGCATATTTAAGGATGTCCAGTCCCTGAAGCATGCCAAGGCGCATTTCCCGGAAATAATCATCCTTTGTCAGCAACTCGGTAAATACCTCCAGCAAACGAGAAATATAATTATCTACACCTTTAAGCTGCAGCTCCTTATTGAATATCCCTTTATCGAGCTCCTCCAGAGCTTCTCGCAGCTGCTCAAAATCCGGCACCTCCTCGTTTTCATCCGGCTTGAGGCCGCTAACCATCACCAGGGCATGCTGCAGTTCGGGTGTTACCCAAACATAATCAAGCTGTTTCCACAGATTCTTCTGCTCTTCAACCCTGTTCTGGCAACATTTTTTATACTTCTTCCCACTGCCGCATGGGCAGGGCTCGTTCCTCTGCAGTTTTAACGATTGATTCATTATCTCCACCTTCCTTTCCTGAATAAGAACATAAACCACACTTTAATTTGCTGTCCAGCCGCTCCCGGGTGCACCACCTATTTTGATGAGTTCAGGTGGTAAAAAAATGTTACCACAATAAGCAGCGTTCCGAAGAAGACCCAGCTGTAACTGTAATTACCCTGAAAATCAGCAAGCAGTCCAAAAATTGGGGGAGCCGTCAGAATAGCTACCCGGCCTGATAATAAAGCTAACCCGGTTGCTGCGCCGGTACGCATCTCTCCCGCGAATTCGCCGACCGCAACAAACAATACCCCCGGCCAGCTAAAAATATTAAAACCCAGGAAAAAGGAAAAAACATACACCATAGCGGGGGGCAAGTAAGAATTATGAAGAAGAGAACCGGTAATCAAAAACATAATTCCGGCGACAAGGCCCAGCAAGACAAGGGTTTTTTCCCGGTCACCTTTTAAAAAACGGTCGGAAACCCAACCCCAGGCGGGGCGGCCTATCATTCCCCCGACATGAAACACCCCGAGCCCTAAGCCGGCCGCTGCCCGGCTCATATTCAAATCCTCAGACAAAAAAACAGCAAAATGCGAGAGAACCGCCCCCACGCTTGAACCTGCCAGGACGGCACCGAACAAGCACAACATTAGAAATCTTTTCTGGGCAAGAAAAAAGCACAGGTTCTCCTTGAGAGAAGGAAGAGTTTCCATCCCATCTTCATTGACGTTTTCGTTACTGTTTACCACCTTGTCTTCCCGGTTGTTATTTCTGGCCCCTTCGCGGTAGAACTTGAAAACAACAAGCGCGGTTAAAATAATAAATACGCCGGCGAATTGGACCGTCATCCTCCACCCGAAAGCCTCGCCCAGCAGCGGCAGCAGACTCGCCCCGGCAAGACCCCCTATACCTCCGCCGGACTGCATTATCCCCATAGAAATGGCACGCTTACCCGGTGGAGTTTCCATCATTACTCCTTTATTTGCGGAAGGAGTAATGATACTGAACCCCAACCCGGCAAACAGCGCCAGGATCAGCAGAAACGTGTAGGTAGGAGATAAACCGAACAACATACTCATAAAACCAAGGCAGGCAACCCCCAAAAGAAAACCCTTCTTGGGACCCAATTTATCAACAATGCTGCCTGTAAAAACAGCAAGTAGCGCAGCGCTAAGGAAAAAAAAGGTCGAATAATAGCCCACCTGGGTCCTGGTTAAGGCAAACTCTTCGCGAACAAAAGGGAGCAATGCCGGAAAGCCCGTGGTAATTAGGCTGGAGGCAATGTATGGTATGGACAGGATGAGAAGGATCTTAAAAAAACCTGTCTGCCCTTCCTTCTCCCGGGATTTAATGATAAAAACCTCCCCATATTTTTTGGGCCTATTCCTCCAATATTCACCAAATATGAATATATAAACCTTCTATAATTTCGTTTTCATAAGGGAAGTATCCTGTCAGCTCTACAAAAAAATGAGCAAAGTCAAGCTCATGTTTATTTTGGAGGAAAACAGGCACAGAAAACCAGGGGGGTATTGTAAAATTGGTCAAGTTTTGAAATAATAGGACTACAGTTAATTATCAGGAGAGAAAAGGTGTTCCCAAAAAGGAGTTGAGATAGACTATGCTAAAAGCAGGGTTTATGGTTACTGTAATGGTGGTAGTCCTGTTGTTTGGCACAGGCATAGGGTGTCAAGAGACGGTCCCGGAGGAGACTCCCACTGAGCAAACCATCCCGGAAGGAACCACCCTGGAAGGTGAAGATATCGCCGGTCTGACTTATGAAGAATTTCTGCAAGTAAAGGAAAGAATCCTGCAGGAGTGGAACGACCGGGAGATAAAGCTTCTCCTTGCGCAGGAACTGCCGAAGGATAAGGGGACACCAAAAGAGACATCCGAAAATTCGAGAGTGGAAAATGAAGCAGAAGAAAAAGAAACAGCGACAGCAACGGAAGATACAACGAACGATCATAACCAGGAGGAAAACGGCGGAGAAAATTCAAGCGGAGAATATGAAGTAGAAGAAGATACAGCGGAGAATATGAAGGAGGAAAAAGTTGTCGGCGTGAGCGAGCTGGGAATGAACTTTTATTTCTCTGCTGCAGATGAAGATAACATAATGAGTAATAACGCCGCAGCTTACCAGCTGGAGTTGGAATACTCCTCCACAACAATGCAGGAAAAAATTACGGAGCTCTTCCCCCCGGTGCTGGAAGAACCACAAAACGCGGAACTCTTTGTTGAAACAGAGCCGACCATTAAAGAGCACCGGGATGGTATAAGAATTGATCTGGACGGCTCGGTAGAAACAATTGTGGAAAATGCCAGGGAAGATGAGGCGACACTTCCTCTGGAAATCTTTTCCCCGGAATTTACAACAGAAGATATCGAAAGAAAAGGTGTTAAAGAACTGATAGCCTCTTACTCCACCGAATTCAACCCCCGGGTAACAGGAAGGGCTGCAAATATACAACTGGTGGCTGACCATATCGATCATAACATGGTCTCTCCGGGGGGAACCTTTAGCTTTAACCAAACTGCCGGGCCCTATAATTCCGACAGGGGTTTCCAGTCGGCCCCCGTCTTTAGGGATGGCACTGTCACCACCGGTATTGGCGGCGGAGTATGCCAGGTCTCCTCCACCCTTTACAATGCTGCCCTCTTGGCGGGCATGGAAACGGTGGAGAGATATTCTCATTCCCTTCCTGTATGGTATGTCCCGTTGGCCAGGGATGCTGCGGTATCTTATGGAAACATTGATCTTAAATTCAAAAACGAGCTGGATAACCATATTTATATACGCATGGAAGTGGATACAGAGCGGGGCTTGCTCGAAGCCAAGTTCTTTGGCACAAAACAACTGGAAGTCAAAGTCGGTTCCAAAATTGAAAAACGGGTTGAGCCCCCAGTGGAAGAAAAAATTGTAGAAGGTATAGACGAGAAGAAAGTTGTGGAAGAGGGTCAACAAGGATATGAAGCCATAAGCTGGAGATATGTGGACGGGGAATATGAATTCTTGTCCCGCGACTATTACAAGCCCCTGAAACGGGTAGTCGAAATCCCTCCCGAAAAAGAACCTGAAGAGCCCAGGGGGCCCGAAAAACCTGAGGCTCCAGAAGAACCTGAAGAACCCGGGGAACCTGAAGAACCCCAAGAACCAGCAGAACCAGAAAGTCCCGAAAGACCTGAAGAAATAGAAGAAGCATTAGAGGCACAAGAAGAGGAAAAAGAAGAGGAAGCAGCCACTGATGATGATACTGATGAAGAGGATAATGATGCTGCTGAAGAAGATGATGATGCTGATGCTGATGAGTCATAAGTCAGAAGTATCCCGGGATTAGTATGAAATGACGGAGGAAACGGAAACAGAAAACAATAATAATGCATACCAAGAAGTCGCCGTAAAGTTGACAGGTACCCCGTCCCCTTGTCAACCAAAGTTGACAGGTACCCCGTCCCATTGTCAACATATTATAAATTTTTTATTCAAAATATTAAAAAAACTATTGACAAACTTCGAAACCCATGTTAGTATTGTTTTAAATCAGGTTCCGAGAGGCTTAAAGGTGAGCCGGGACTTGTTCAAATGGAAAAACCGGGGGACGGAAGGGGCTAAAAGCCCGGAGCAGAAACCGGAATTCTCCAGGAGAACAGGCAGCTGCAAGGAACTGTAGCAGAAAGGCAATGGGAAGGGTAAAACCGGAACAGGGCCGGGAAGCACAGGAAAACCGGCAGCGCAGGATCCAAAAAACCGTTTATAGGCTGAAAGTATGTCTGCAGGACGATAATAAAACAGCTATAAGTAAGCGGAGAAGGGGATGCTGGCGGCAAGCTGAAAAGGTCTGTTGGAACCTGTTTTTATTATGTACTTTTATACAAAGCTCTTTCCGGGTACGGAAGGAAAGTTTTACAAAATCAAGATTTACAAAATAAGGTAAATAAATACCCCTGCCAACACGATCAAAATGGGAAACAGGTAGGTGGAATGATTCGGTTCGTTCCCCGTTTTATCCGGGGTGTTCTGCTCCATCTTATTGCCTCTTATCCATTTCCCCCGCTCCCTGGTGCCATCGGGGTGAATTATCATGCCCTCTCCGTGGGGTTGGTCGTTTCTCCACTCCCCCTCGAATTTTTTCCCCTCGGGAAAAAACATTTCGCCCCAGCCGTGCCTTCTACCATGGCGATATTCTCCAACATACTTACGACCGTCAGGAAAAGTCAGCACAAGGTTTTGACCGTGGGGATTGCCCCCCTCGAAAGTACCCGAAAGCCTTCTCCCGTCGGCAAAAGTGACGGTCCCTTCACCATGAGCAAGACCGCCCTGCAAGTCACCGGTATATTCAGAGCCGTCGGCTAAAGTAATGGTTCCTTTTGCACCGTCTTCACTTTTGTCTACCAGCTTTCCTCCCTTTTTCTTTCCCCAAAGCATATACTGTGCTCCTTACATAATGTCCGAAATTCCGCACAAAGTTAGTAAAACCATTATAACATACCTGTCCCCTTACTTCTCCCCCCTTTTTACTTAACTTTCTCTCGCCTTTTTCCCCCGCACCCGGTTCCATTGGCTTTACTTTTTTTGCTTACCGCCCCGGGGAAACCTGCCGCCGCCTCTTTTACCTTTCGCGGGGATTTACGATAACATGCACCAGCACCAGGACAGGATAGATCTCGAGGCGGCCCAGAACCATAACGATAGAAAGCCAAAGCTTAAGAAACCCCGGCAGTTCGGCATAAGTTTGGGTAGGACCAAAAAGGCCCAAAGCAGGGCCCACATTTCCAAGAATAGCTGCGGAACCGGATACCGAACTTATCATGTCGAAACCATAACCCGCCAGCAGCAATGAAGTTACAAAAAAAACGACAGCGTACAGCAAGAAAAATCCCACCACGTTGGTCACGACCTCCGGTTGCACTTTGTTGTTGTCGATCTTCACCGGGTATACAATACTGGGGTGCAAATAACGCGCAATCTCTCCGACAACAAACTTCGAGGCGATAAGCATCCTCACCATTTTTATGCCGCCGGTGGTAGAATACTGGCAGCCCCCAAAAAACATCAGCATAAAGAGGAAAGTTTTGAGCGGGCTCCCCCAGAGATCATAGTCAAAACTGAAATGCCCGGTACCGGTCTTCAGGGTGACTACCTGGAAAACCCCGTACCTGACGGAATCCAAAAGATTCTCGTAAAAATGCGTAGAAAGGTAAACAATAACAATCATGAAACCCACCAGCAGCACCAGCAGGTAAGCCCGGTATTCCTCGTCTTTAAAAAGTAAAAAAGGGTTCTTCTTGGCGAAGGCCACGTAATAAGCCAAAAAATTGCCCCCTCCGATAATGATAATGAAAAAGACCGTTATTTCCAGCCATACGTTGTTATAGGCACTGAGCCCCAGGTTGCGGGTTGAAAATCCTCCCGTGGAAATACTGGTAAAGGTATGATTAAGAGCATCAAAAAAATTAAGCCCCGCCACCCATAAGGCCAGGAAAGCCAGGCCCGTTAAAATGATGTAGGCGATCCATATGTATTTGGCGTACTGTCCGATACGGGGCACGATTTTGTAAATAATAGGGCCCGGGGTCTCCACTTTTAAAATACGGGTGCTGCCTACCCCGGGTCGGGGCATAACCGCCACAAAAACCAGCAGGATGCCCATCCCTCCCAACCACTGGGTAAAGCTCCTCCACACCAGGATGCTCCTGGAGACGACCTCCACATCTGTCAAAACAGTGGCGCCGGTCGTGGTAAAACCGGATACGGCTTCAAAGTAAGCATCAAACCCGCTGGTGAAAACACCGGAGAAGAGATAGGGAAGGCAGCCGAACAGGGGCACCAGCAACCACCCTATAGAACCGATCAGTATACCCTCCTTGCTGGTTTGATCGGCATTGTAGCTGGTGTTTTTATAAATTATAAAGCCGGTCAGGGAGGTAATAACCATGGAAATTAAGAAAGCCACGATCTCCTTTGTCTCGCCGTATGTAAGAGCGAAGAGCAAAGGTATGCTCATGGCGAATCCCACGAAAATCAGTATGAACCCCAGAACCGAAAAAATGGAGATCAGCTTTAGTCTCATGTCCATATACCTTGTTTTTGCAGCGGTTTGCTGAACTAAGAAAATGGTAAAACACTAAAAAGGTAAAACATGTTACACTATTATAACATAGTTTTACCGTTATGTACGGGCACCGGCGAGGTGCCGGCCAAATTTCCCAAGTGTCCTTTATGGAAATGCTGCATGAGCTGACTACCCTGCCACGCACTTCCCGTCAACCCGCCGGGCAAGCCTCCGGCGCAGCCGCTTAAGATCGTCCCCAAAAACTGCCTCCGGTATGTTACCGATAGCCTGCAGCAGATTGCTCCGATAAAGGTCAAAATCACCTTTTAAACTGTAATAGTTCCACCTTCCCCGCTTACTGGAGACCACCAACCCGGCTTCGGCCAGCGTTTTGAGATGGCGCGAAATATTATACTGATTTTCTTGAAGAGCATCGACAATCTCACAGACGCAAATCTCCTTGTCCGCCTCGACCGTGAGAAGAGTCATGATCCGCAGGCGGGTCGGCTCCCCCAACGCCTTCAATACCGCAAGATAATCCTTCATAAAAGATCCACCCTTTGGAGATTATATGCAAATAACTGCATATACTTTAACAAGCAGAAACCCCTTTGTCAAGAATAACAAAGCACAAGCGCCTAACCGCTCTGCCGCCAGCACTTTGCTTATTCCCTATCAATTTTTCACCGTAAACCCCGGTCTCTAAACGAAAAGGTTAAGCACAAGAGAGGCATCCCCGCGCCTGCTACTTATCCCCTACCACCTTTACAAAGTTGGGCAAAACTGAAAAAGCAACCATATCACCTTCACGGACTTCTTCTTCCGGATGAACATGGGCTACCAAATCCAAGCTCTCTCCTCCGGGCAGATCTACGACGACCTGTACATCTATGGCCTCTCCCGTATACATGGCTTCTTTTACCCTGCCTTTAATATTTCCTTCCCGGCTCATTTCCAGGCTCTCGGCTCTTACAGAGATATTGACCTGCTCTCCCGGTTGATAGGCATGTGTGTAGTTGTAGGGTATTTTCCCCAGCGCGGTAAGGACCGAGCAACCGTCTTCTCCAATTTTCCCTTTCAGCAGGTTGGTCTGACCCACAAAGGTAGCCACAAAGCTGTTTTCGGGATACTGGTAGATTTCCCTGGGGGTGCCGACCTGCTGTATCTCCCCGGCTTCCAGGACCGCGATCTTGTCGGAGATGGCCAGGGCATCTTTCTGGTCATGCGAAACTAGGACTGCCGTTGCTCCCGCGTTTTTGATAATGCGTTTGACCTCCAAGCGCATTTGTGCCCGCATATCTGCGTCCAGGTTGCTAAAAGGTTCATCCAGAAGCACCACAACAGGCCTCCTGGCCAGGGCCCTGGCCAGGGCAACCCTCTGCTGCTGCCCCCCGGATAATTCATGGGGATACCTGCGTTCCAACCCCTGCAGCCCTACCAGGTCCAGAACCTGCATTATCCTTTCCCTGCGGTCCTCTCCCTTATATCCAAACCCCACGTTTTTATAAACATCCAGGTGGGGAAAAAGAGCATAATCCTGGAACACCATACCTACTCCCCTCTGCTCGGGGGGAACCCAAATCCCGTTCCCCGCCACTACTTTGCCGTCCAGGGATACTGTACCTCTTTCCGCCTTCTCAAAGCCGGCGATAAGGCGAAGAATGGTAGTCTTCCCGCAGCCGCTGGGGCCGAGAAGGGTTACTATGCTGCCCTTCTCTATCTCCAGGCTTATATTGTTTACAGCCGGTTCTATCGTACCGGGGTAAATCTTGGCAAGGGCATCAAGCTGTATGGCAATCATAATAATTTATCACCGTCCTAATATTTGCTGAGCATAAGTTTCAAGGGCAGAATAGAAACTAAAACAATTAGCAGTGCCGCCGGGGCAGCAAGATGATAAACGGCCTCGCTGGCCTCTACCCACACCCTTACAGCCAGGGTATCAAAACCGGGCGGACGCAGCAGCAAGGTGGCAGGCAGCTCTTTTAAGGAGCTCACAAATACCAGGGCTCCCCCGGCCAGCAACCCGGGGCGCAGCAGGGGTATTATAACTCTGAATAAAACCTTCCGGGATGGATAGCCGAGGCTCCTGGCAGCTTCGTCGATCCTGGGCGAAATAAGGTTAAGAGAAGCCTCGCCATACTGCAAAGTCTGGGGGAAGAAACGCACCAGGTAGGCCACTGCCACCAGGAAAAAGGTGTTATACAGCCACGGAATATACTGGTTAAAAAGAAAGATAATTCCCAGGGCAACAATAACGCCGGGAAGGGCATAACCGGAGGAGCTTATCTTGCTTATAACTGCCGAAAGTAACGACGGATACCTGCTTTTCAAATAAACCACCGGCAAGGCCAAAAGCATACTCATAAGGGTAGCAAGGCCGGCCACCTTAATACTGTTCAGGGCATAACCCCAGAAACTGCTGTCCAAAGCACCCCCTGCCAGTCCGAATACGGACCAGTATACCAGCACGGACAGGGGCAGCAGGACCGACAGCAGGAACACACTACCTACCCAGAAAAAGGCCAGCGGCTTCCAGCGGCCCAGCTTGATAGTCTCCGTTTTCCGGAAATTGTTGGTTGTCTGGTAAAACTTTTGCTTTTTCCGGGATAAGAACTCCAGCCACAGGAATAGCAAGGTCAAGGCAATTAAAGGAAAGCTTAAAACGGTGGCGGAAATATTATCATAACTTTCCATCTGGTAATATATAGCCGAAGTAAAAGTGTTGTAACGCATCAGGGCAATTACTCCGAATTCCGATAAAACACACAGGGAAGTCAATATCGCCCCCGCACCGATGGCCAGGCGCAGAAACGGAAAATTAACCTTCCAGAACATTTCCCAGGTGCCCATCCCCACGGAACGAGCTGTGTCTTCATAGCTGCTGTTCATCCGTTTCAGCGCCGCGCCGCAGATCAGAAAAACATAAGGGAATTTAAACATGAGCAGGACAAAGAGAACTCCCCCAAAAGAATAAATATCCACAGGCGCCGCTCCCAGCAAGTCCCTAACCCATCCCGTCGGTCCCAACAGCATGATATACGCTACTGCGCCAACATAGGGAGGTATCACCAGCGGAATGGCTAAGACCCATTGCCAAAGGTGTCTGCCGGGAAGATCACAGCGGTAAACAAGCCAGGCCAGGGAAACCCCTAGCACTATGCTCAGCAGGGTGGTGGCCACCGTGATGGACAAAGTGTTCTGCATAAGCGCGGGAATACGTGTATCCAGCAGCCTGGTCCAGCGCTCCGCCCCGGCAAAAAGTGACCGCCAGATTACGTACAAAACGGGCACGGCCATAAGCAGCCCTATAGCTGAAGCGAGCAGCGCCAGATAGGGGTCCGGAGCATTTCCGCCCCATAACCGGCCCCACAACCTTTTAATAATGGAACTCCAGGTGCCCCGGTTATAAAGGGGAGATATTTTATACTTTAAATTATATTGCATATTTGCTGCGCCATCATGGTAATCATATCTTCTCATACTATACTACACCCACCGCCTATCAGGGCTATCTTGGCAAAAATGAATTTATCTTATTTCCAGGTCCAGGCCGGACTGCTCAATAAACTTGCGGGTATCTTCCCACACGTCCCCCAGTTCCCGTAACGGCATGCCCTGGATGCTGTAATCGGTTATGCGCGCGGCTTCTCCTACTGCTTCTATGGAAGGATTTATGGGTACCTCCAGGGAAGCATAGGAAAATTCCCTTTGGTTTTCGGGCAGCAGAATCCATTCCAGGAATTTTTTGGCATTCTCCGGGTGAGGCGCTCCCTTTACAAACCCTACTCCGGCGGCGTTTATTACCGCCCCCATTTCTCCTTCTCCCTGGTCGGGATAAACTACTCCCACATTATTATCCTGCGGCTCCCGCAGCTGTTGGTGAAAATAGTAATTGTTCACCAGGCCGAATTTGAATTCCCCGGCCCCCACAGATCTGCGTATATCACCGTGACCCTGCATAATAGCACCCGCATTACCCTTTATGTGGGCTATCCAGGTTGTGGTCTTTTCTTCACCCCATTCGTTAATTAAGGCAGAAACATGCCCGATCATTCCTGAATTGCCGCCACGGGTTATGGCAAATTGATCTTTCCAGCGGGGGTCAGTTAATTCCCACACGGTGCCTGGCATTTCGCCTTCAGTTATTAGATCTTTGTTGAACATCAGCACCCTGGTACGGGCCGAGAGGGCAAACCACGAATTGTCTTCGGCACGGTACCTGCTCTCGATAGTCTCAATCCCCGGGAAATTGTAACCCTGCAGGAATCCTTCCAAGCGCAAATGCTCCAGTCCGCCTATATCATTGGAAATAAAAATATCGGCCTGCACATTGTGACCTTCCTCTTTGATCCTGTTCAGTGCAGCTCCGCCGGCGTGGAGGGCTCTAACATTAATGCCGGTTTCGTCCTGGAATTTTTGCAGCAGAGGTTCTACGAAATTTTCATTCCTGGACGAGTACACAACCAGTTCCCCGGAAACTCCTGTGCCCCCATCCACACCAGAGCTTCCACTATTCTCCTCGGCTTCATCACCGGCACAACCTCCTGTTAAGCTCAATATTAGTAAAAAGATTAGCGGTAAAAAGATTTTTAGAAAACCCAAGATTGCTCAACCTCCTTGAAGCATCCCAATTGTATTGATAATGGGTATCAATATCATTATATTCAAGTAACATCTCTTTGTCAATAACTTTTTTAACTTTAAAAGCTTGACAGGAAGCGGCCCATGTAATAATATTAAACCAGTAAATAAATCCTATAGGAATTATAGGATATTTACGCAGCACAGCTGGTAAAACATCGGTAAGACATAAGTGCAACAGATAACGCGGAGCGCTGAGGTTATTCCACAATAAAGAGTTGGGTGGTGTTAAAAATTTTATTAAATTACCTTGAACCATCATATCATTGGGGTTTTTTTACAGTGCATCTTTACGGGGCTTTCCTGGCGGCGGGCTTGATAGTAGGTGTGTTGTTGGCCAAGCGCCTTGCCGCGGGGAAGGGCATACAGAGCGAAACTTTTTATGAAACTGTAATGATATTCGTGTTGGCCGGCATTGTAGGGGCAAGGCTATTGTCCGTCGCCCTGCACCCTGCAAGTTTCCTGGAAAATCCCCTCTCCATATTTGCCCTGCACCACGGGGGGCTTGCCTTTTTTGGGGGGCTGGCGGGAGGAATTCTTGCAGCTGTAGTGTATACAAGAAAAAAAGGAATCATTTTTGGGGACCTGGCAGACGCCATGGCACCGTCCCTAGCGCTGGGCGAAGCAATTACCCGCCTGGGATGTGATGTCTATGGTTATCAATCCCTGCAAGCACCTTTTCCCAGAATCGTCGAAGGGGTCCCCTATCACAATATTCCTTTGTATACTTTTTTGGCAACCCTGGCAATATTCGTGGTGCTCTACTACTTGCGAAACAGGGTGCCCCGGGGACATTTGTTTTTACTATACCTGGTAATGTATGGCGGCAGCAGGACCTTTATAGACTATTTCCGTGGTGAACACGTTTTCTTTTCCGCCTTCAACCTCGCCCAGCTGGGAAGCCTGGGAATAGCACTTGCCGCCCTATTGCTAATCATACTTGGCAGCAGGAAAGTATTCGCGGCAAACTACAGGCACAGCTAAACCCTGTCGAAAATTGTCGACGGTGACAGCAGACATTAACAAAGTTGACAAGGACCTCTATGTCAATAGTATTTTTGGATGGGATTAGGTAAATAGTATTAAGCAGCTCTTAGTTTATGTTTCTGTCGAGCAGCTAAAAACTTTTCCGGGTTGTAGGTCTCGTTATTTTTCCACATGGCAAAAATAATTCTACACCATACATTGGCAAGTTGTCTGATCGTTGCACTATGTGATTTGCCTTGTGCTCGCTTAGACTTGTAGTACTCTTTAGACCAGGGTTCATATAAACTGGTTTGTCTGGCAAAATGGTATAACGCTTGGTGAAATGGCTTGACATAAGCAGTCCGCTTACCAACAGTAAAAGTGTTCTTGCCGCTTTTTTTGGGCACAGGCGCGACCCCTGAAAGGGAGGTAATACTTTCGTAACTTGGAAAGCGCGACCGGTCATCACCGAATTCTGACAGCAACCTCGGCGCAAGTCGTGGCCCTGCTCCAGGCAAACTGATAAATATGGCGCTGTCAGTATGGTCGAAAAAAAGTTTCTCTATCTC
>SLJK01000106.1 GCA_007135125.1 Syntrophomonadaceae bacterium
ACGAAAGGAGGGTACATCCCTGCAAATGGAAGACAAGATTTTCAGGGCAAAAACGCGGGTGACCAAAGCTGCATGATAACAAGGGCGGTGAAACATGTAAAAAATTGAGCGCTGCTGCGCCGGGGGTCTTTAAATCTTTGGGCACTATCCCCGTTTCATTATTGTTAATATTATATTACTACTGCGTAGGACTGTTCTTACGCCAGGTCTAATTAGAGGGGCAATGAATGATGGACGCGTTAATGTTAGAACAAAATAACAGCGTAATTACAGCGTTAAAACAAAAAATAAGGATATCAAAACAAAGAATAAGGATAAGGATAAAAAAGCTTCCGTAATGCGCTTGGTATGATTAAGGCTTTGGTCGAAAATAGCGATTATCCCTGTTGCAGAAACAAAGCGGAGTTTTGCACTGCTCTGGTAACCTCGCCTTTAAAAGCAGTATGCCGGGGATATTTACCTCTATATCTTTCAATTAACGCCATACCTTTCTGCCTTTCCCCCCTGTTCGCCAGGGTCTCCGCCATTGCAACCAACAGTCCTGCTGCCTTATGATAGCTTTTCCGATGCTTGTTACTGACAATTGCATCTATCCTGCTGCCAATTCTATCGATACACCATTTCAGGTAAAACTCCTCTTGCGCTCCGGTCAGCTGTATCGACTCTTTTATCGCACTGATAATTTTCTGGTACTTTTTAATATAATCCTCGTTGGCTCTGTAGCTCGTATTCCTTATCGCCTCTTCCCACTGCTGGGAAAGCATCTTGGAATAAACATCTGCCCTGGATAAAACCACCATCATAAAAGTTACAAATACAGGATTAGGATTATCACTGGAACTCCACCCCAGCGGCCCCTTTCCTTGACAGAACTCAAATACCTTTTCATACCTTCCACCTAAAAGCAGGGCATTGGCAAATAACCCTTCGGATGCAATATTTCTATCCAGTTCCCCGCTGCGAAAATATTGGTTTACAGGCACCCTTTTAGAGGGCCAAAGCTCCATAATACTTTGTTCAGCCTCATCCCGTATCTCTGCAAAACAACCGCACTCCATTGCAGTACTGTATAAGTCCAGCAGATAACCCAGGGTAGGATTGGAATAATAACTTTCTCTATATCCTTCCAGCTTCAACTCCCTATCATTACTCTTTTCCCCAGTCCTTGAAATGGTCTCTGCCACTTTAGCCCTTACCTTATTATCCCGGGGAATCCTGGACAATCCCTCTCTGGCTACCTGAAGAACTGAATCCGTATCAGCCTGTATCTCCAGAGCTTCGATCCAATCGAGATATGCTCTGGGATATTTATCCGCCTGCTGCCGCGCAAACTCTGCTATAGCAGGAATACCGCCCTTTAAATAAACAGCTTCCCTAAGCAGCTCGCTTATACTAAAAAACGCGCTGGTACGGGCTTGATCTTGTCCTTGATTCTTTAAAAATTCAATCCATTCTTCTAAAAAACCCTCTAAACCAGGTAAATCATAATCCAAAGCATTGATCACGTCTTTCAATTTTATTCCACGGGCCAGGTAGCGGTATTTATGCAGCGCTTCAAAAAGTAAGCCTGCCCGCTCCTCGGAAGGGTAGTTCATATAGAGAGCTCTTAGAAAAAGCGCAACCTGCTCCACCATATCTACTGTTATCATAGAAGTAGAATCCAGGTCGCCAGGAAGATGCCCCGGTTCCTCTCCCATCTCTAATATGTCAAAAAGTTTTTTATAGGCCTCTTCAGCAAGACTGTACTCCTCCTGCAGCAGCAATTTCCGGGCCTGCAGCATAAGTGCCTCCATTTCTTCTGCCCAGCTTTCATCCCCCCAATCTCTTTCTTCATAGATAACATCATCCCAGCCCCATCCATCACAATATTCGCCATTTGCAACTCTCTGCGCAAAGGCTTCTATCTCCTCCAGCAGAGTATCTTCATCAACTGTTTGGTTCTTCTCCGGGGATGTTAATTTATACAAAAACTCCTGTCTTCTTGAAGGATGCTCTTCGCTGGCCCAGATCAAGATCATGTTCCGGAAATCCTCTGCAGAAAAGATTCTCAAACGCTGGCGTACTTCTTCCATAAACTCTTTATAACTCAGGGCTGTCACCTTTTTCATCCTCCCCTTTCTCATCCTCCCCTTTCTAAGTTTCTTTGGACCTAACTCATATCAAGAATCTGCTTAAATCGTTCCGCTATTTTCGACAAGAGCACGCGCTTCACGCAAAAGGCTGGCGGACCAGAGAAAGGCATTAGCGTATACCATTTCTTCATCTCCCGGATCGATAAGCGCCGTTTGTTGAATACGTTTATGGAGCTCCCCCAGATCAACGAGCTCTACCGGAAGACCTTCTTCACGTGCTTTTTCCGCAGTTTGCAGCACAAAGTCGTTGGGAGGAATAAAACACCATATCTCATACAAAACCTCGGAAGGCTTTTTGTCATGGCCCTGTAAAGATTCTCCATAACGCAGAAGTCGATCTACTTTGCGGCACAGATGGCGAAGGCGGGTTTGGGGTTTCTGGCCTTCGGTAAAATGATAATAAGAAGAAAAATCCATGCCGATAAGCAGCCCCGGCGACCAGGCCAGGACCACCACTTCCTCCACCTTGCCATGTTCGAAATCCAAACTGGCATTAAGCCCACGAACCAGTTCATAATAAGCAATAATAAAGCCTCTTTCAATATCCGCTCTGATTCTTTTGGGATACTTTTTCTTTTCCTTTGCCACAGTAAGTCCACCCCCTAAAAAACACTATTTGGCTATTAAGGATTCCTTTACCGCTTCATCATTCACCTTGTAATCTTTTCTCTGGGTCAGAATTATATTTTCCTTCCAGGAAAGACTCTGGGCAGCTGAATAGATGCAACTTTTCCTTTCTAATTCACTTTTGAAGAAGTATTTTCAGAGTTAAAATTTTTCATTCTCCACCTCAATCCTTTGCCCCACTGGTATCCCCTGCGCCATTAACAAACACCGTAACGGACCGAATCCAGAACAAGCATTTTGTATATAAAAATGGTAAAGAGATCATTAACATCTGGGCAAAATTCATATTTATCTATAAGCAAAGACTATGCTAAGATATTTTGTAGATACTGAAAATGATAAATGTTTGACTTCTTAAAAGTTATCCCCACACACCAGCCACTACCGTAAATGATTTTAGCAAAGGGGCGCTAATTCATTCTCACTTGTTTTTGGAGGTGGTTAACATGGTAATCTAAATAACAAATATAATGAAGCCTAATCCAATCTTTTTTTCATTTAACTGGAGGTGAATTAAATGAAACATTCCACAAATGTTCCAGATAAGGATTACAATTTGATTAGTGTTCTTTACCATGTTTTAAAAGGTGCAGATAATTGTGATACTTATATAAAGGATGCCGAAGAGGCAAACGATCGCGAACTTGCTGATTTCTTTAAAGAGACTAAGGAGAAGTACATGGAAATTGCCGAAAAGGCCAAAAAGCTAGCAGCCGGTCGGATTAGCTAGCGGATATGGGAAGGATAAGTTGATGGTCCGCTCGGAGAAAGGACCGTCCCCCATAAAAATTGGGGTACGGTCCTTTCTAACCTGTCCCGCCAAGAGGACTGCAATACGTCCCAGTCGGCGATCAACATCTTAAGGTTTTATTTTTCATTATACCTGCTTAACAACTTCATAATGTTCTGTTTCAACCGGCCATCCGGTAATCTTTTCGACTTCCCTTAGTATTTTCTTGGCAGCCGGCAGAGAGGCTTCCGCTTTCTCTTTTGTTTCCCACAAGGTAATTATTATGGTCTTTTGTTTCTTTTCATCAACTAAATAGTAGCCTCCCTTTACTTCTTCAAGTCCTTCATCGCTGGCATTATTAAGTTGCTCAAGAACCTGCTCTACGTGATTCCCCGGAATCGTATTAACCCTGGCATACATAATTTAGTGCCTCCTTTTTCGAATATTGTATAAATTATAGCAATTGCAGACCCTGCAGTCAAGCTTATGATAGCTCACTTATTTTTTTGCCCAACTACTACATACCCCACTTTTCAAAAGCTTTAATGCTATCTATACCAGAAACTCAGGCGCCCCGTTCCCACCCTGTCAACCTGGTATTTACAGGTGAGTGAGGACTATGCGCACCAGCTCGGCGATAAAATCGCCGATCAATGGGAGGTTCAAAACAACCAACCACTGCAATATATACAATGCCAGGGCTCCAAGAACCGTAATACCCAGGGCAATGCCAAAACCTCGCGCCAGGCCGGCGAGGAAATTTATCATTAAAAATCGTCTTGGATTATTGAGAAGCGCTAAATATTCGGCCAGGTTAAATTTCTCCATATTAGCCGATAACTTAGCAATTTTTTGTTTTAAATCGTTTCTTTCCTCTTCCTCTTTATCTTCCTCTTTATCTTTGTATTCATCCTCCTCTTTATCTTCGTGTTCATCATATTCGACCTCTTCTGTCCCATCATTATTTCGGTCATTCTTAATAACCAAAGAGCTAACAACTCCCATACAAAAAGATTTAATCTTGCCTTAAAAATCACTCACTAAAATAAGTGTTTTAACCGACATTTAAGTAGATCTCCGGGTTCTATCGGAAACACACCAAGACCGGAAAATTCCTGTTCTTATTTATTTGTATCATTCTCATAAAATTCCTGCTTAATTTCCCAGTGAATCATGTAATTCAATGCAGCACGCAGGAGGATTATAACAGCAATTGTAAATAGTTCTTCAAGTGACCTGGCAATCACAGTTTTTAAAATTTCACTGGCCAGCTTGAATTCCAGGCCGAATACAATATAGTAAGCGAATGTAACTCGGATCTGACGACCTTCTTTTCTTGTGCGAATAAAACGATAAAAAGAATAGACGGCTCCGTAGAAAACTACAATTAAACCGAATGTCTCCAAGATATAAATGATAAATCTAATAACTGAATGCAATATGTCTTCAATGAACAGCAGTTCCATATCAGAATGCTCCTCTGTCTCAATTTAGACCGGACTGGAATACTATTGCCCAACATGTTTATATAATATTATATTAAATGACTATCTGTTTAGCTCAGGATAAGTTACCACGCTGGTATTCAAGCAACAATTGATAAGGCGGTTGCACAGTTATCCTTTGAAAAATCTTCAAGGAAGGTTTTTTCAGCCTCCACCATCACCTCCAACTTCGCCCATATTTCTTCCGCCAGGAAGCCGAGCCACCAGAGGGAAAACCCCTGCAGATCCCATCTTTTGGCCACCCTCCCTGCCGGCAATGCTTTCCGGAAACAAACAACAAAAAGATTGTCAAAAAAGCACAAATAACAACTTAAGCATACTTTTCATTAGCTAATTTTCCCCTCCGGTTAATTTACTTAATTTACATTGGTGCTCCCTTTTTCCAAAAGCCGAAAAAAGCAATATTAATGCTACCTAAAATCCACACATACTGTGAATATTTTCCATGCTTAAACAAGCTCCGCAAACCTTTACCATGGAACAGGCATCTTCAAAAGAAGTGTTTTTGTAACTGTTATACATACAATAGGTTCAACGACATGTCGCAAAATTCCTGCAATTGCTTCCAGCGATAATAATAAATCTGTCATAGTAACAGCCCACACAAAATTAACCTGCCTTATAATTAACACAGGTGAAAGCGTGGGTGTTGACATAGATATTGAAATAAATGTTGACAAGTACCCCGTCCCCACTGTCAACCTTGATTAACTTTAAAGTACTGTTACAATAGAAGCAGAATAAAGATTATTATTTCAGGAAAATTTTATAGTTAAGTCCGTATAATTGCGTAAAATAAGTGAGCCATTGTTTGCCTCCTTCGGTTAGAATGTAGCTAGCGAAACAAAACAAACCAAGGAGGCAGGAAGAAATGGCGCAAAAAAGAAAAATCTTCTTGTCAGGAAAAACGGCTGGTGATAAAATAAATGCAACTCAGTTGCATTTTTAAACCAAAGAAAGAGGTGTTCAAGCTTGAAAAAGAACAACCTGGAAAATTGTTTGGCAGGATGGAAACGGATACCGGTCATGTTACTATTGACGGTGGCCTTTTTCCTTTTCTTCGCATACGGCTGCGGGGAACCCGGAGACTTTACCGCTACCGGGCCCGAAAAAGAGAAACCGGGTACGGAGGAAAGAGCGGAACCACGAAATGCACATGAAAAAAAAGAGTTAAAAGTGGCAGTGTCCGTTGTCCCTCAAAAAACTTTTGTAGAAAAAATCGCCGGGGATCTGGCCGAAGTTGTGCTGCTGGTTCCTCCCGGATACAGCCCGGGGAATTATGAACCTACCCCACAGGAAATGGAAGATTTTAGCCGGGCTTCTTTATATTTTTCCATCGGCGTGCCCACTGAAGAAGCCAACATTTTGCCACAGGCCCGGGAGCTGGACGGCCTGGAAATTATTGACCTCCACGGCAAAGTTGGCGAGCACTACCCCGAACGACAATTGGAGGAGGAAGATTCCTGCGGGGATCACGAAAGTAGAGACCCGCATATCTGGCTTTCCCCGGCACGGGTCAAGGTAATGGTGGAAATAATGGCCGAAGAACTGGCACGGGTGGATGAAGCAAATAGCGAACTCTATATGCAAAATGCCCGTGCTTACCTCGAAGAATTGGAAGAGTTGGAGCAAGAGCTGGAAGAGATTTTCAGCAACCTGGAGAATCGCAAATTTATTGTTTTCCATCCAGCTTTCGGATACCTGGCGGACGACTATGATCTGCAAATGTATGCTTTGGAACATGGAGGAAAAGAGGCAACACCACAGCGCATGCAGGAAATTATTGACCTGGCCAGAAAAGAAGATATCAGGGTTATTTTCTACCAGGAAGAGATCGACAGCAAGCAGTCCGAGACCTTCGCGGAAGAAATAGGCGGCCAGACGGTTAAGCTTTCTCCGTTAGCCTCCAACTATGTGGAAAATCTTCGCCTTATGGCCGAGACCATGGCCGAGGAGCTGCAGTGATGGCCAAACATGCTGAAACTTATCACAACACAATAACAGAAAACCCTCCTGTGCAGCTACAAAACCTTTCCGTCCAGTATGGAGACACACATGCACTTTCTCGGGTCAACCTAACCGTGCAGGAAGGCGATTTCCTGGGTATAATAGGTCCCAACGGCGGCGGGAAAACTACTCTCCTAAAAGCTATCCTGGGACTGCTCACTCCCTCTGCAGGAACCGTGCTACTATTCGGCTCCCCCCCACGGCAAACCAGGACACGGGTAGGCTATGTTCCCCAGGTCAACCACCTCAACCGCAACTTTCCCATCAACGTCCAAGACCTGGTCTTGATGGGAAAGCTGCCCGGTAGACCGGCTCCCTTTTACCGTTTTAGCCGCCAGGATCGTCAGGAGGTCCTGGACATCCTGGAGAAAACCGGCTTGGATGGTCTAAAAAAACGGCAGGTTGCGCAGCTCTCCGGAGGCGAGTTCCAGAAGGCACTTATTGCCAGGGCGCTGGCTGTAAACCCCCAATTACTGGTACTGGATGAACCCACGGCAAGTGTGGATACCCGTTCCCACGAACAAATTTTTAACCTGCTGCGAGAGCTTAACCGGGAAATCACGATCATTTTGGTTACCCATGATCTTTCCGTAATCTCTTCCCACGTGCTCAGCCTGGCTTGTTTAAATGGAACACTTTTTTACCACGGCGAACCAATTCTAAATCAAAAAATCATCGGCGAATTGTACGGGTGCCCGGTGGAACTCATTGCTCACGGTGTTCCCCACCGCGTCCTGCGTTCCCACGAAGGAGAATGACTTTGCTCAGCTCTATTCTTCAATACCAGTTTCTACAGAATGCAGTACTTGCGGGACTGCTGGCCAGCATGGTCTGCGGCCTCATGGGGGTAATTATTACCGAAAAAAAAATGGTCATGATGAGCGGAGGAATTGCTCACACCGCTTACGGGGGGATCGGGCTGGGCTATTTTCTGGGATTCGAGCCCATCCTGGGCGCTTTTTTTGTCTGCGCACTGGCAGCACTGGGAATGGGATTTATGCACAGAAAAACTCAAAGCAACCCCGATGTACTTATCGGCCTTTTCTGGTCAGTCGGTATGGCCCTGGGAATCCTTTTTATCGCTTTCACACCCGGCTACCCACCGGATATCACTTCCTACCTGTTCGGCAATATCCTGGCAGTCGGACAATCAGACATCCTTTTAATGGGAACCCTGACCGCTATTGTTACCCTGACTGTCGCCGCGTTATTTAACCAGTGGAAATCTTATCTTTTTGACGAGGAGTTCACTTCCATACGGGGCATAAACGTAGTCTTCCTGGAGTATCTTTTGATGGTGCTTATAGCCATGTCCGTGGTCAGCCTCATCCGGGTGGTAGGTATCATTCTGGTCCTGGCCCTTTTCACCGCTCCACCCGTTATTGCGAGGATGTTCACCGCCGATTTAAAAAAATTAATGCAGGTTGCTGTTTTGTTAGGCGCCGGGTTCTGCTTCTTCGGACTCTGGATCTCCTACGAACTAAACCTGGCTTCGGGGGCCTCTATCGTTTTATTGGCCGGCATTTCTTACCTGCTCGCTTCTGCAGTATGCGCCCTCTTCAGAAAAAAAACCGCCTCCTAATTTCCCCCATAACTGCAGAAATAAGATACGGTTAGTAGGTACTGTGCTGCTTGCCTTGACTGTTTTCTTGATTATCAATTCTCCGGCAGGACTTTTTCCCACAGGGTGCACACTTTTCAGTGGGGCAGTCCTTTGTGGACCGGCATGCCGTACAGGGCGACACTTTTATGCACCGGGCCGCCTCAATGCATTGAGGACGGCTATTAAGCTGAGCGGAGGCACCGCTATGGAAAGGGGGAAAGCGCGGATGAGAGTTAAACAACCCCTCCTGTGGGTTGCAGGCATTTTTGCTATTGTCTTCTTTGTTATCTTCCTGGGCTGGGAAGAAATTGCCCTGGCCCTGCACCGCGCTGACTCCAAAACCATGGCATCCCTGGCCTTACTGCAAGTAGCAACCCTTGGAATGACAGCTTACCAATGGCATTTCTTGCTGCGCAAGATGGGGCAGCAGCTGACTTTTTTCCGCGTGTTTGGCATTTACCTCGCCGGGGGTTTTGTTGAAAGCGTTACACCTTCTGTCAAGCTGGGTGGCGAGGCAGCCAAACTTTACCTTTTCCGCCGCAGCACTTCCCTTTCTCACAGGCAGTTGGCAGGTGCTTTCCTGGCCCACAAGTATATATCACTTTTTCCTTTCGTCATTCTCTGTGCGCCCTTTATCACCATCGCTGCTTTACGCAGGGAAATCCCAGTATTAGCATACCTTTCCTTCGCTGCTTTGGGGGTCTTTTTTGGCCTGGTTTTTTGGCTGCTGCACAGAAGGCCCCAAGATGATTTGTCCAAGAACAAGCCTCCGGAAAGGGCACAGAATTTAGACGGTAGTCTGTCATTCTTCAGGTCAAATAAAATTCTTTCCCTCGCCGCCGACAAGTTAAATAAACTTATTTCTTTTTTAAATGATGCAGCACGGCATTCCCGCTTACTAACTATTTCAGCTGAACGGGGAGGGCTGCTGTTCATTTCGTTCCTGGTTTGGGGGCTTTACCCGGTTAAAGTATACCTGGTAACTTCCATGCTGGGCTATGAAGTTGCTTTTGGGGCGGTAGCACTGGCTACATATACCGCCTACCTGGTCAGCATGCTGCCCCTATTCCCGGGAGGGCTGGGCACCTTTGAAGGGACTATGGCCCTGATGCTTTCTTTGGGTGGTATCAGCCCGGCCGAAGGCCTTGCCGCGGCCCTTTTAACAAGGAGTATTACTTACTGGTTCCCCCTGTTCCTCTCGGCAGGTGTAACAGCAGGCTTGCTTTGGAAATATACAGACTGCTATTTCAGATGTTATCAACACCAGCGTTAAAGAAAGCTATAACCAACTGGCAGGCTCTGCCATAGAGCCCCACGAAAATGACTTATGGCCAAAGGCAGAAGAGCAGAAGAGCAGAAGAGCAGAAGTGCAGAAGAGCTTGCCCGAAAAGCTACGGCCAAAGATCACACAGGTGGACAAAAGGCTCAGAGAAGACACAAATGGGGGCTGCCGCCGCAGACCTGGCTATGCTTCTGCTAACCAGTTCTATTTATTGCCTTCCTGGCCGGCGGGATCAGTTCCCGGGCAGGAGCGTTCCTTTTTAGCTATTTTAAAAAGTTACCTGGGGGGAAAAAGTGACATACCGTTTCGATGAAGAAAAGATGGTCACCGACGTGGGAATGTCGGTGGCTTCAGCACCCATCACAGCTTTGGTTGCCGGGGCCACAGTGGCTGAAAAAAGAGGAAATACGCCTTCAAGAGCCAAAAGATCATTTGAAAAAGAATGAACCATTTAAGGCAAACCTTTCTCTCTAACCGGTAGCATTTACTTATGCAATTAAAGGGAAAATAAATCATTATTTGCAGTGTTTATTCCCACCCTTGACATTATACTCCAGGAGTGTATAATAATGCGTGCTTCAGCTGAAAAAAATACCGTTAACTTACAGGGTGCCCACTTCCCCGGGAATAGAGCAGAGCCTCCATGACTTTCAAAAAAGGCAGCAGCGTTTTTTTGCAACTTTTCCAAAAATATGCCTCTTTTTATCTCCGGCAATATGATCATCTGGAGATACAGGATTTTGTGTTTCCCGATAATTTGGACCTTCACGCAGCCCAGATTTTAAAAGAGTACCAAAAACTGCTGCAGGACTTCCAGGGAACTTTATCTCTACATGGCCCTTTCAAGGAACTCAACCTGAGCAGTATGGATCCCCAGGTGCATAAGCTGGCTTTAAAGCGCTTATGCCAGGCCCTTCTGTGCGGCAAGAATCTGGGATGCAGCACTCTAGTGGTCCATTCTTGCTATAATCCCCTGCAAAATTACCCGGACTATGAAGACAACTGGGTAGAAAACGCCGTCCCTTTTTGGGAACAGTTTTTACCTTTCTGTGAACAGCACAACATTAGGGTTGTCCTGGAAAATATCTGGGATAGGACCCCGAGACCTATCCAACGCCTTGTGGACCACTTCCAATCACCCCTGCTTAAAGCATGCCTGGATACCGGACATGCCCACATCTCTTCCCGTCTAAGGCTGGAAGAATGGACAAATATTTTAGGCGAAAACCTGGCTCATATACACCTTCACGATAATTTTGGTGACCTGGATCAGCACTTTCCCGCCGGACAAGGAAGCATTGATTTTTCCTGGCTAGCTAAGCTTAAGGAGAGAGAAAATATACCTATAGTGAATGAGGCTTATGGTTTTCTGGAAGAAGAGAATTGTTTCTTGGATTTTATGTTGAACTATGATTAGCAAACAAGTCTATACCAGCAAACACGGTTATCCCGCTGCTGCCAACGTTACTCCTCCTCTCCACAAGCGAAGGCCATCGCAAAGACAGTATGACGGTGACAGCGGGATTTGACGAATTAAGGTTGGCTGGTACCCCCGCCCCCCCGTTACCATAAAAAATGCTCAAATAAAGGAATTTTTGATTTGACATAGAATTCAGATATTATATAAATATAGTCATGGAACGCCATAGTCATGGAACGCCCAGGATATTATTTTGTTTTTAATCGTGTTTTAGTTCATGGCATATTTCTGGACAAGTGTGAAGCTTGTAATTACAAAATTATGGAGGTGTTGAGAAATGGCAGTCTTAACTGAAGATATGAAAAAACTGGTTAACAGTGGAAAGTGCCTTGTGGCTACTGCCAGCAAAGATGGTCAGCCTAATATTGGCCCGAAAGGTTCAGTAACGGTAATTGATGATTCCACCCTGGCTTTTGGAGAGATGACCGGGAAACAAAGCTATAGTAATTTGCAGGAAAATCCTAAAATTGCTGTTGCGGTAGTGGATCATGAGAAATTTTCAGGATATCGTTTTGTTGGGACAGCGCAGCTTGAAACAAGCGGCGATCTTTATGATGTATTTGCCCAAAAATTTGCGGAGATGAAACTCCCCAGCCCGGCAGCTGCGGTAAAGGTCAAGATTGAAGCAATATATGATCTTTCCGCGAAAAGCCCGGGCAGCAAATTATCCTGAGCCAGAAATGTTCCCCTGGAACATGATCAGTAAGAAATGCTGCCCCAAAACAAGGGCAGCATTTCTTGATCACGCCTTCAGTAAGCTTAGCTTTTATGATAAGTCTTTATGGATTATTATCTATACAGCCCCCTATTAAAAGCATCTCTAACAGCAGAGCCGAGTTTGCTTGATCTGATCGTTGCCCCGGTAAAACCGTCGACGTCTGCCGGTTCAATTGCTTCTTCGAGCGGAGTTCCTCCTGGGTTGCCCTCCATATGCTCTAACCTTTCTACGATTTCCTCTTTGCCCTGCGCTCCTATCAGGTATTCGAGAGCTGTTTCGTGCTGTTCGGCGATGCCAATAACTTGCTCTTCAGTAAATAAATCATAGCCTTCAGGAATCTCCGGGTCTTCTGTGTCGTAAACCACACCGTCATACTGCTGCCACCTGAGGCTTACATCAACAATTTCTTCATTTTCAAGTGAAATTTGAACACTTACGTTATGTTCTCTGTCGTCAAAATGACCGCGATAATCTCCATCTCTCAAGTCCCAAACCGGCCATGTTGCTTCCTCTGCTAGCTCCTCTTCTGGAGCACATCCTACTATTGAGAAGGCAAGCCCTGCCACTAGCACCATCGATAATGTCAAACATAAAAGTTTCTTACTCATTTCCGCCATTCCCCCTTTTAAAATTATACCTCACATTGTCCGAGCATTATGCCTTAACTGCAGCTTCAGTTATCGTGACAGCTTAACACCTCCCTATGTTGAGATTATTCTTCTTCGTTACATATCCCTATATCCAGTATTTGTTATTTAAGCAACTAATATCATAAGATTTATAGCCAATAAAATGGTCTTGCAATTTTTTGATTAAGAGAAAATACTAATAACCGGGCCATATTATAGCTTACTTAAATGAGATAGTCAACTACAATCATAAATAAGATTATTATAATAGCCTTAATAATTAATAGAAAAAGCGGCCGGAACGGAAAACCATTTAAAAATATGACTATCAAGCTAGCTCAATTTCGGCAATTTGAGATACAGGTAAAACTAGGGGGGGAGGGTTCCCTTTGTTTCAGGCCCCGATACTGTCAGGTGCCTGTCCCCCCCGTCACCCAGTCTTCCAAGAAACATCCAATCAAAGCTCCTATACATACTGCAAGTAGTATTAGAATTTTTGCTTGTGCTGCAAACAGAAATACGAAAGAAGATAAAAGTACTGCCTCTATTATTACAAAGGTAGTCAAGAATATTATAAATATCCGCAATACACTTAAGGCAAGACCATAACTTCTTGGGCTTATTGGGCTTATTGGGCTTATTGGGCTTATTGGGCTTCTTAGGCTTCTTAGGGATGTTTTAATTTTACCCATAACGATATAAGCAATAAAAGATATTAGGAAAATAATAAGAATTGCTAACCCCCGGTAGCTCAATAGTTCGCCCAAAGTAGAAGCTATGTTCCCCGCCAGTGGTGATATAGAGACCGGTAGAAATCCATAAATAAAGTAAAAAATACTGTTTTCTACACTTATTTCCTTAAAATTGTATTTGTTAAATTCGTCCCATGGATACGTTGCCAAATAGCCCGGATCGTATGTAGCATGATCTGTTAATGACAAAATAGAATATTCATTTTCCTTATATTCATCTATCCTTTCATGCGGTGGTTTAGAACCATCACTATAGATGGTGTGCGTGTGAAAATTAGCTTTGTGATTTTCTATCTTGCTCCATTCCACTTCTTTATAGGGATCTAAAACAACTTTACCGTCTTCTATCCCAAAAGGTTGAGTTAAAGTTCTACCTTCCTCTCCCCTGTCTCCCTGGTCTCCCTGGTCTCCTCCTTCTCCACGGTTTAACAATTTAGCTCTTACATAGTTATTAGCATAAATATCTGCTACTTTAAAATAGTTACCGGAGCCTACCTTTTCCCCTTCTGAAACCCAAATAATATCATCATAGTTTTCAGCCTCAATTTTTATCTTCTCGTTGCGGCCGGCTACTTCTACTTTTGTGATTTGTGGAGGCTGCGGAGCATTTTTACTTGTTTTATTGCATACGAAAAAACGCCCATCTTTGTAAACCTCTTTTACTTCATCTTTTGTGAGATCGGCAAGTAAAAAAATATTCCAACTAACTAAATAATCATGGTCAGGATTGCTAAAGTGATTATCATCATTTCCAAAAGCCCATATTGGCCTATCCGGCATTAAGCGAGTCAAAAGTTTATCCCACAGTTTTCTGTCCTGGGGATGCTCATCAGCTCTATTAAAAACTTCAAGGCCTACTAAATGTTCATGTTTTTTGTAAAATGGCAGGTACCATTTATAACCCAAGGGATTATCGCCGGTATAAGCCCCTGGATGAAAAAACTGGGCCAAACCGTCTCTGCGTTCTATTTCAGATAAAATACGGTTTACTCTCTCTTCTTCCGATATCTTTTTTTTATCATCAATTTCACCCTGGTAATCGTTAAAATGAGATCCTAAGTGTCTTATATGGGAGATTTCTGTGCCCATTACGGCCACCATTCCCAGGTCTTCTGCACTCCTGTCTTCAATAGTGAAACCGTCATTTACCCCCCACGAAATGATAGTTAAAACAAAAAACAGTAATATGATAAGTCCGGCTGCAACCCCATATCGCAATAGAATCTCTTATTCTCCTCCCCTAAGCGTTACTGGTAAATGGTAAAGCTGGCTTCATTATAATCTATACATCTTAACTATTCAAAAATCTATATGCGGAGCCTTGCAACCAAAATACAACTGTATCGTCATATTAATAAAAAGGTATTTGGTTAGGAGTGTTTTCTTTGAATAAATTCCTCATTATTTTTGTTTTAACAGCCCTTTTGGCAGCTCTGGGATGCGCCCCTACCCCGAACGATGAACCTGCAGAAGAGAACGATCATGATAATGCTGAAACGATCAAGTTCAACCTATATTTTGGCTATCCGGAAGCGATCGAATCAGGGGAGCCTGGCCGCTACGGATATGTAACCCCTGTTTCCCGGGAAAAACCCCATACCGAGCAGGTCTTGCGTACAGCCCTAGAAGAATTAATTAAAGGACCTGCCCCCGGGGACGGGGATGTTTCTCCCGTAGTGCACAGTTCATTAAAGATTTTAGATATAAATATTGAAGACAAAGTCGCAACAATTAATGTCGGCGAGGAGATGTTCGGTAAAGACTGGACAGGAGGCAGCCTGGGCGGTACTATCTTTATACAGGCATTCACCAGGACTGCTGCCCAGTTCCCAACGGTTGACAAAGTCCAGGTTCTGGTAGAAGGAGAGTACTGGGATGACGGTCACCGGGTTTGGGATGAGCCCCTAGCTCCACAAGAAGAGAAAGAAGAAACGCCGCAAGAAGTAACAGAATGGATAGACCGCTCCAGGGACCTTTGGCTGGGCCAAGACGTAGAGATAGACGATACCCTCTACCTGCTTGTAACTTACGGGGTTCAACCCACAGGAGGCTACAGCGTTGAAATAAAAAATTTAACTGAACAGGAAGATAAGCTGCTTGTAACGGTAGAATTTACAGAGCCTGCAGAAGGCGAGCCCGTCACCCAGGCCCTTACCCGTCCCTACGATCTTAAAACAAGTGAGCCCACCGATCTGCCCGTGGAATTTGTAGCTGAAGGAGACGAAATGTATGTTCCTACCCTGTGGGGGATAGACAAGCTGCCACCTATCGCTGCCCAGTCTGATGGTATTAAAGTCTTTTCCCCCGCTCCCGGCAGTACAGTTGCCAGCGAATTCGATGTCACAGGAATAGCTAATGTATTTGAAGGAACAGTCCTGTACCGCCTGCTGCTGGGCAGCACCGGCGAAGAGTTATACAGCGGTATAACGACCGGGGCCATGGGCGACTGGGGATATTTTGAAGAAGAAATTGCGGTGCCGGGCGAAACAAATAGCGGTGAGCAGCTTATACTCGAACTTTATACGGAAAGCGCCAAAGACGGCAGCATCCAGGACCTTATAGAGATAGAGATAGAGTTAGAGTTAGAGTTACAATCATAGCCCTAACCTCTTAAATCAATTACATCCAAAACAAAAGTTGACACGTACCCCGTCCCCTTGTCAACCCTTGTCAACCCTTGTTAACTAACGCGCCGGCTGCTTCCCTCCCGCCGGTATATGCATATGCTTAAAGGTGTTCAAGCCTCCAGTTTATCATCTGCAAATCAAAGTCTTTATAGCCCTGGCTCCTCCCCCAGGTTAACATCTCCTCGTGCTCCGGGTGGGTTTTGTCGGCTATGATTTCCAGAAACTCCTCAAAGCCGTACCTGCCGCCAACATCCTCTGGCGGCGCATTACCGGCGCCCTCCAGGCAGATAGGATAGTTCTTGTCATGATCTTCCAAAACCTTTTCCACTTCAATATAATGCTCCCAGTTATCCCCGAAGTCATAGGTGTATTTCATCCTGGCGGGGATGTACGCGGACAACCTTATACCCTCTTCCCACTTCCTGGGCACATCATTTTCAAATTCAAATTCAAAGGCCCCTTCATCACATACCAGGTTCAACACCGGCTTGAACCCTTCCCTGTGATACGCAGGATGATTAATATTTAAGTCATTTGCAGACGCCGCAACTTTTTCATCGCCGTAAATATGGAACTGGTGCAGGTGGTAATCCCACCATCCAAAGGCCACCTGCAGAACCTCATGGAGCCCGGCGAAGGTCATATTCACGGGGACCACCAACCTGCGCCACACCTCCCGGTTCTCCAAATCCAAGGTCACCTTAAGCACCGCTGCCCTGACGCGCAAAACCGGCCCCCCGGCGAATGCCTCCAGGTCTTTATAAAGCTCCTCGTTGGGGCGGATATATGCATTCTTACCTGCCCCGATCATGATCCTGCTCACTGCTTTGCCGCAAGCCGGTTGATAGATGGAGGTCTCCTCCAGCAAGTCCTCAAAAAATTGCACCGTCTCACAGGCCTTATTCAACTTGGCAACCATGGACCTGCTTCCTGTTTTGGCATATGTTACTTCACCGGGGCGAGGTGCGCAGCTCTTTATAAACTGCGCGGTTATCTCCTCGGCGATACCCTCCTCCCGGAAGGCCTCCCGGATCGCCTGCAGGACATGCCCGTGCAGCTCTTTAAAATGCTTCGCTTTAAGCCCATATAGGACCAGCACATACTTGTTGCTGTCGTTCAGCAGCACCACAGCTTTCCTGCGGTTTAGCCTGAGCAGGTTGGCATGCCAGGCAAAGAGCGGGTTTACCTCCCCGGGCGGCGCTTGAAGATCACCGGGCTTGACTTTCAGTTCATCCAGCAGCTTTTTGGTACACTGTATCAGCATAAAATAACCTCCCCAAATTAAATCATCCGAAATCATCCGCATCCGGAACCGAAACCGGGGCCGGGGCCGGGGCCCCGGTTTCGCGTTTTTTCGCCCGGCCTATGGGCATTCAGTATAATAATAGAGCGCTCTAATACACTAACTTCGACTGAACATCTGTTTTAAGTTTTTAAGTGAGCCCAACAATGTTTTCCTTTCATTGCGGCCAATGAATTCTTTGAATTTTGACTTGGACAATATCAAAACATGACTATCTTCTTTCACACACTCAGGAGGAATATAATTAATTTTACTGACCCGATCTCTTTGATTACGGCAAAATTGATCGATATCTACAAAAATATCATCACTTTCTTTCTCTTTAAAAAACTCATGGTGGGCATCATAAAGTTCTTCCCAAATAATTTTTCCACGGTTTCTATAGTCCAAAAATTTCTTATGCGGGAACCATTCGGGAAGGGGAATTCCCATTTCTTGAAATAATTCCTTAAAAATCTTTCTCGCCCCATAAAGGAAATCTTCCTCATAATAAAAAGGCTCTCCGCTTCTAATTAGTGCAGAAAAGCGAAAAGAATAATTTTGAAACAACCCGGTGTCCAGGGTATTAACTACTTCAGTCAAAAGCTTGTTGGATTCTGTTTCTCGGCTATTGTCAAAAGTATTATTTATACCCAGGTAATAAATCCGCCTTTCAACCTGGCCCGGAACATCAAAATCAGTGGCATTAGTCGTAGCAATAAGCACAGGATGCTTACCATCCAAATCGCCACTAACATACTTGATAAGCCGCTCGCCCAGGTGTTCAGCCTTACTATTGAAAAAAGTGCCAGCAATTTCGTCCACCAGGACGGGCATTACGTTTTCAGATTGAAAATAGTCAACAAGAATATTTTTACCTTTTATCTTTTCATAAGAAAAATAATTGCTATCATCAGCAAGCAGCTGCCCTAACATTTCCAGGAGAGTGGTTTTGCCGGAAGAAGCTCTACCAGCAATAAATAAAAATGGCGGAAAAATAACCCGTGCATTCTTCCGTCCCTTTTCAATAGAATAATGATCCCGTATCTTCCATAAGTAAGGTGCTGTAAAAGCGTAAAGAATAGCCTCCATAACCCTGGCGCAGGTATCATAATCACTCTCAGCTGTAAACTCTTTGTAAGCATCCACAAACCTGACCAAAGCTTTCAAGTTTTTTTGCAGCTGCGTTTTGTTGTCCTCTTTCCTGGAATACTCCACAAGAGTATCACTATTTTCCCGACTTTCAGGACAGTACAGCTTATCGTCCTCATCCCGGTAATATAATTCCATGCGCCGGTCCAGTTTTGCTGATTCAGCCCTTGTCCTGGAAACAAGAGCTTTTAAAGAAGCCTCCTTTTTTGCCAATTTGGACGAATGTTGGAAAGACTTACTGTCACTTTTTCTATTCTTGAAAGTAACAACCTCAATTGTCTTTTCCAATCTAACCCAATTGTCTTTCAGTAGTTCAGCTCTGTGAGGAAGCACTTTTATCTCTTCCTGCTCATAAACATCCAACTTTGCGGAGCTGACCTTGTCAACATTTTCCAACATTATGTCCTTTTTCAAATCCGCCGAATCCAATATCAAAACTTCATTAGGTTTGCTTCGCTTTAAACGTTCAGGAATATAATCAATAGTAAATCCCTTTATTTCTTCATACCGCTGTCGGTAAAGCTTGTAGCTTTCAGGATCATCTAAAATTAGCAGTTCTTCAAATTGCTTCTTATTTTTGAAAGCATTCTCAGTAAAATTAGCAGAGCCCAGAACAACTCTTTTTGCTGTGCTCCCCTGCATTAAATAAAGCTTTGTGTGTATAGAAGTCTTCAGCTTACTGTAACGAACTTTAATTTTATGGTTGCGTATCTTATTCCGTGCTTTTTCATCTATTTCCTTCCAGAAATCCACCTGCTGTTGAGGATCAATGACCCCAAAAATGCTGTTTTGGAAAGGAGTCAGCACACTATTATCTTCAATACCAATAATTAATTCAACAGTTTCAAATCCATCTACAGCTTTCAAAAAAAAGGAAGGCGAGGAGACAAAAGATACGGCTAATAGCTCGTAATAGGTGGATGAATCGAATATTGCTTCCCTGGTCATATTTACCTTTTGCCCATCTTTTACAATATGCAAGTAGTTTGGAGCATACTCCTCTTCTTCCAGTAATCCCATTTGGGTGGAGTTGTTACTAACTTCATCCATAGTCTGTAGTCCCCTTCAATATTCAACTAATCCATACACGCCATCGTTAGACATTTCCTTTTGTTGCCATTATAATACGATCTTTGTTGTCATTATACTACGATCTTTTTCGTATTCATACTCCATGCATTCTTTTTATGCATTCTTACTCAACAGTAACATTAGAGCTCACCTTAAGCACCGCTGCCCCGACGCGCAAAACCGGCCCGCCGGCGAATGCCTCCAGGCCTTTATAAGGGTCCTTGTATCAGCTACTTCCCCAAACAACACTTCTTATATTTCTTTCCGCTGCCGCAGGGGCATAAATCGTTCCTGCCAACTTTCTTCCCGCTCTGAAAACTGATAACGTTTGACTCACCGCTTCCCTTAAAATCAAAAGGCTCTTTGGGCAGCGGCCTTAAATGCGGTTTCTCATATTTTTCAAAAATCTCCCGGGGTGTATGGCCATTATTCTCCCACAGCCTTGTATTGTTGGACAAGTCCATGACCAGCTGCAGCACTTCGTTGGCCTGCTCTATGCTCTTAAAATTCACACCCTGGTCATTAAAGATATCAAAAACTTCATTTGCGGAAAACCCGTACTGGCATAACCCCTGGATATCCTCGCATATTAAGTCAGCCATATCATCGTCCCCTGTAAATAGATCCTTGGCCAGATAAGCTTTTAAGGCCTTGTACTGTTCAGTAACTTCAAAATAAGTCTCATCTTTATACTGGAGCAGCTCTTCTTTGGCCGGGATGTAATAAGGCTTGCCCATGCCTTGTCTCAATTGCTCATCAAAACCACGAAACTCCAGGATCGCCTCAGCGACAAAATAATCCCCGTATACCTCCACAAAATTATCCTCAAGTTCCTCAGGGATTTCTTTTACGATATTATCGATGGACTCTCCATCCATCTTGGCCTCATTTTGCAGGTTATAGATCTCTACAACTTTATCCTTATGGACTATTCCGTACAGGTGGGTAAGAGCTAT
>SLJK01000032.1 GCA_007135125.1 Syntrophomonadaceae bacterium
ATTTGCTCAGCTGCGCAGGCCGGCCACAATTCTTTGCGGGCGCAAAACCATTTGCAGGGCGTCGTCAATATTTTTTACCAGGAGATCCGCGTGCCGGAGAGCTTGCACAGAACATCCTTCCCGGCCTAACACGGCAATACCAATATCTGCTTTTTTCAACATTTCGATATCGTTAGTACCGTTGCCTACTGCTATGACTCCTTCGTTTCCCAACCCTTCCAAAAACTGACCCTTCGCCATGGCCACGTTGTCACCGGCCAGAACCTTGATTTCCTTCTTCAGCCCTTGTTTTTGCAGTTGGGCCACAGATTTCAGGGTATCAGCGGTCAAAATGTATACCCGCAAGATATCGCCAACCTCTTTTAAAAGATGGAGGGTATTCTCAGGTATGGTTCCATCTGTTGCAAGGGTGCCGTTCAGATCTAGAAGGATATTGCGCAGAATAATTTTTTTACGGCCGGGGATATCCAAGGTTAGCAATATGCTCACTCCTTAAAATAGAGAGCTCCTACAGGGCAGGCCTCTACGCAAAGGGTACATTGAGTGCAGGCAGATTTAGTCAGTTCAACGTTGTTAAAAGTGGTTATAATGCGGTTTATGCCCCTGTAAGAAAAGCCCAGGCATCCGGCTTTGGCCACGTTGCGGTCGACCCAGACACAGCGATTGCAGAGCACACACCGGCTGGGATCCAGGGCAAAAGATTCTGGGCTGTCGTCTATCTGGAAAGTCCTTTCCAGGTGTTTGATGCGTTTGGACTTGAGTTTAAGCTTTCTTTCCCTGGCAATTTTCTGCAGTTCACAGGCCTTGTTTTTAGGACATTTATTACACTGCAGGCGGTGATCGGAAAGCAGGAGCTCAAAGGAGGTCTTGACCAAACGGTCTACCTGTGGTGTCCTGGTTTTTACCACCATACCTTCTGTTACGGGTTGGGTGCAGGAGGTGACCGGTTCTTCCAGGCCTTCGATTTCCACAAAACAAAGCCTGCATCCTGCATAGGGCCTTTCTTCTTCCCTGATGGCACAAAGGTTTGGTATATAGATGTCGTTATCCAGGGCTACCCACAGCAGCTTTTTTTCTGTATCGGTGGTTATCTCTTTTCCATCGATCGTTATGGTTATTTTTTCACTCATTACATCGCCTCCTCCATCTCCTTCACCAGGTGCGGGGGAGATACTTTGATGACGGCATTGTAATCTGTAGGGCAAGCCTTCAAGCAGTTATCGCATTTGACGCATTTTTCCTGGTCAATAGCCTTCAGTCCATCGTCCCTGTTGTAAATGGCTTCTACCGGACAGCTTCCCACGCAGACATTGCAGAGTTTGCTGCATTTTTGTGGTGCAATAAAATAGGCGATCAACTCCGGGCACATTAAGGCCGGACAACGTTTTTCCTCTATGTGCGCTTTGTATTCGTCGTAGAAATACCGGAGGGTGGTTAGGATGGGGTTGGGGGCAGTTTTGCCCAGGTTGCAGAGAGAGCCGACCTTGATATCTTCCGATAGTTCAGAAAGTAGTTCTAAAGACTCCATTTCCCCTTCTCCACGGGTGATGGCGGTAAGTATGTCCAGCATATGTTTGGTTCCCAAGCGGCAAAAGGTGCATTTGCCGCAGGATTCTTGCTGGGTAAAAGTCAGGAAAAAGCGGGCGATTCGAACCATGCAGTCGTCTTCGTCCAGGACAACCATTCCTCCGGAACCCATGATGGCACCTGCTTCCTGCAGAGAATCAAAGTCGATGGGTATATCAAGGGCTGATTCGGGGAGGCAACCTCCTGAAGGCCCACCTATCTGCACCGCTTTGAAGGCTTTATCACGTGGAATACCTTCTCCCACTTCGAAAATTAGGTGGCGAAGTGTTGTTCCCATAGGAACCTCTACTATACCGGCGTTGGCTACCTTGCCGGCCAGGGCAAAAACGGCCGTGCCGGGATTACCCGGGGTGCCTATACTGTTAAACCAATCTGCCCCTTTTGAGATAATATATGGGACATAGCAGAGTGTTTTCACATTATTTAAAGCGGTAGGCCGATTACGGAAACCCTGGACAGCCAGTCGCGGGGGCTTGTGCTCGGGCATCCCCATTTTTCCTTCCATGGAATTAATCAGGGCCGATCCTTCTCCGCAGACAAAAGCGCCTGCACCGACGAATACTTCCAAGTCAAAATCAAAGCCGCTGCCCAAAATAGATTTTCCTAACAGCCCCATTTCATTCGCCTGCTTAATGCTTCTTTTTAGTTGTTTGATAGCCTGTGGATATTCGGAGCGAATGTAAAAGTAACCCTTTGAGGCACCAACTGCATAGGCGCAAATAATCATTCCTTCAAGTACAAGGTGGGGGTCTGATTCAAGAATACTGCGATCCATGAAAGCACCAGGGTCGCCTTCATCTGCGTTACAGATGACATATTTAATGTCTCCTTCGGCCTTTTTTGTTGCTTCCCATTTCAGGCCTGCGGGGAAACCTGCGCCCCCTCGCCCTCTCAGGTTAGAGTTGTTGATTTCCTCCATTATTTTGTCTGGCCCCATCATCAGTGCCCTGGCCAGGGCTGCATAACCATCTGTCGCTAAATAGTGGTCAATTTGTTCAGGGTCAATAAAACCGCAGTGTTCCAGGATGATTTTTTCTTCATGCAGTCCCCTGGGAAAATCTTCAAAAGTAGGGAAAATATCGTTTGGTTCCAGTGCCACAAGTGCATACTCGTAACAGGGATCATCTCCCTTGATAAAATCTTGCACCAAGCGCTTGACCAGGCCTTCGTCCAAATATCCGTAGCAGAGAGGAGGAAAGCCCGGTTTGGAGATGATGGCCATGGGGTCTGCATAACAGTGTCCCATACATCCTGTTTCCAGGACCTGGGCTTCCAGGTCGTTATTTTGCAGTTCTTCTTCAAAAAATTTTTTTATTTCCACGGCACCGGCAGCTCTTCCACAGGTTGCAGTGCCAACCCATATAACCGTTTTGTTTTCCAGTGACCCTAAATTTTTTTCTGCCCGGGCTTTTAATTTATTATAATTGTTTTCTATGGCAGTGCTGTTCATTTATCTCCCTCATTTTCTTTCTCATCTGTTATAGCATCATAGGCCAGAAGAATACCATCGACGCGTGTCGGTGTAACGTGACCTTCTACCTGATCGCCAACCATAACCACCGGTGCCAGGGTGCAGCATCCAACGCAGGTTACGTGTTCCAGCCCAAATTCTCGGTCAGGGGTTGTTTCTCCTTCTTTTATATTAAGACGCCTTTCAAAAGAGTCCAGGGCGATTTGTCCTCCTGCCATGTAACAGGCAGTGCCCATGCAGACCTTGAACTGGTATTTTCCCGGAGGTACTAACCGAAACTGGTTATAAAAAGTAGCCGGCCCGTAAACGTCTACAGGAGGAAGATCCAGGGCGGTGGCGATCATTTCCATGGCCAGGGCCGGAATATAACCCAGCCTTTCCTGTACCTCTTGCAGGATGGGCACTAAATTTTCTTGCACCGGGTCAAACTCTTCCAGAATCCCTTCGACATAATTGACAATAACTTCTTTTTCCCCTTCTAACAGCTCCAAGATAGACATCTCCTTTAATATCTACTGATAAACATGCTTTATATATTTTACAGCAAACTTGTCCTGGCTGCAAATATAAAAAGTCTTTATAATAGACTATCTATATAATATAATTGGTGTATCTAGTGATAGAAAGGGGTGCCCGGTTGGAAGCAGAACAGTTATTTACCTGGGGGGTTTTGCTGACAGTACTTTCATTGATCGCTTCGGGGCGTTTCAGACTGGAAATAGTTGCCCTGGGCGGGTTGTTGCTGCTGGGGATAACTGGAGTTGCTCCTCCAAATATTGTTTTTTCTGGTTATGGGCACCCTGCGCTGGCAACCATTATTGCCGTTTTCCTGGTCAGCCAGGGTATTATTGATTCTGAAATATTGCGGGGGCTGGGGCAGGCACTGGCCAGGAAACTGCACAGTTTAAGAGGCCAGATCATCAGTGTTTCAGTTACGGGTGCAGTGCTTTCTGCTCTGATGAATAATGTGGGTGCGGTTGGCATGTTATTGCCTACAGCTGTACGTATGGCAAGTCGTTCCGGGAGCAGTCCTGGCAGTTTTGGTCTTCCGCTGGCCATGGCTTCTATACTGGGAGGGACGCTGACTTTGATTGGTAGTGCTCCAAACATTATTATAGCTTCCTACATGTTTTCAGTTACCGGCCAATCCTTTAAAATGTTTGATTTCACCCCTCATGGACTGGCCATGCTTTTGACAGCCTTTCTTATCTGGGTATTTTGCAAATACTGTGGAATGGATCCAGGCGCTGTGCCTCTAGCGGATACAACAGAAAATGGAAAAGATGTGCGGGAGCCCGAAATTTCTGGGGAGACTATCCAACTTGCACCATTGGCTACCCGGGAGCGCCAGGTTACCATTTTTGCCATTTTATTGGCTGTGGTAGCGGTAAGCGTGGGCCTGGTTCACCCAGCTCTAGGTTTTGGGGGGGCGGCTTTCATAATGATCCTTGGTGGTGTTTTAAAACCTTCATCTGCTTATGAAGGTGTGGATTTGAAGATTGTTTTCTTCCTGGGTGCCATGCTGGGTATAGGTAAGATATTGGAGCATACGGGAGCATTGGAACATTTATCTTTATTTCTTTCTCAATCTACGGAAGGGCTTTCCCCATTCTGGTTGATCGTGCTGCTGATCTTTGTCTCCTCCTTTTTATCCAATGCCATCAACAACTCGGCTGCTGCTGTTTTCATGGCACCATTGGCTGCAGGGATGGCTGCCGGAAATAGCCTGCATACAGCCGCTGCATTAATGGCGGTAGCAGCCGGCTCCAATATGACCATTCTGCTGCCTACCCATCAGGCTTCCCTGATGGTGATGAGTAGGGCTCCCTTTTCCACCGTTTCCTTTATGCGGGCCGGCCTGGTTTTAAGCATCTGTTGCGGCTTGGCTGCTGCTGCAGTAATCCTTTTTGTCTGGCAGTAGTAATGGAAATGGAGAATATATTTTATAGGAGGTTTTGTCCATGTATTTTGCTCAAATTTATACCCCGGGTATTGCCCAGTGTTCCTATGTGATAGGTAGTGGGAGCCAGTGTGTGGTGGTTGATCCGGTCCGCCACATCGATCCCTACCTGGAGCAAGCAAAAGATTTTAACATGCAAATAGTAGCAGTAATTGAAACCCATCTTCATGCCGATTTTGTCTCCGGCCATATGGAACTGGCCGAGAAAACAGGTGCGCAGATCTATGCTCCGGGGATAGCTAATGGCAGTTTTCAACACCTGGCACTTGCCGATGGAGAAGAGTTCAGTATTGCAAACCTTCGGTTTAAGATGTTGGAGACCCCCGGGCATACACCGGATTGTTCTGTTTTTTTAGTAACTGATCTGGAAAGGGGAGATGAACCAGTACTGGTTTTCACCGGTGATACTCTATTGGTAGGAGACGTGGGGCGCCCGGATCTTTTCCCAAATCGTGAAGAAGAGTTGGCTGAAAAACTATTCAACAGTATTAAGCGGTTAAAAGAGCTGCCGGACCACATCGAAGTCTACCCTGCTCATGGGATGGGTTCTCTCTGCGGGCGTGCCCTGTCGGCCAAGCTTTGGAGCACTATCGGTATAGAGCGGCGCTATAATTATGCACTGCAGCATACCGATCAAGAATCTTTTAAAACAGATTTACTGACAGATATGCCTGCTGCTCCGGATCACTTTGCTCGCTGTACCGAAATAAACCGCAAGGGGCCTCCCCTTATTAAAAATCTTCGAGCACCTCAACCCTTTAATGCAGGTGAGGTAGCTGCTGCTAAGGAGGAAGGGAAGGTAATAATGGACACTCGGCCTTTCCATTCCTTTGCCGCTGTCCATATTCCAGGTTCTTTCAGTATTAGCCAGCATGGCAATATGGCCACTTTTGCCGGGTGGGTTATTCCACCGGAAAAGGAGCTGATACTGGTACTGGAAAAAGAAAGCGATTTTTTAAGGGTAAAACAGGCTCTCCACAATGTGGGGCTTGATAATATTGCGGGTTATTTGGATGGAGCTGTGGAAGCTTGGTTAAAGGCAGGGTTGCCTGTGGATTCTATTGAAACTATATCTGCCAGCCAGCTGCGTGAATGGATGTATAAAGAGCCTCTCCTGGTTCTGGATAATCGTGCCAAAAGCGAATGGAAAAAGGAGCATATCGAGGGGACAGTCCTGGCCCCTGCCCCAGACATTAGGTATCTTTATACGCAGTGGGACATCGACGCGCCGGTGGTAGTGCTTTGCAACACCAGCAACCGCTCCATGACAGCAGCCAGCCTTCTAAAACAAAGGGGTTTTAAAAGGGTAATCAATGTGATGGGTGGCACCTCTGCTTGGGCTGCAGCAGGCTATCCAATGCAACCTGGAGGTGAGGGCTAACCATGGAACCCATAGCACAATATGTTTTCGTTAAACCCTGGCCCTTCTGGGCCGGGGGATTAATAATCGGCCTTCTGGTTCCTCTTCTATACTATTTTTACAATACGCCCCTGGGAGTATCTACCGGTTATGGAAATTTGGTTAAAATGATTTTCCCCAGCCGTCACTTGAAGTGGATCAGGTCTAAATTTGCTGATACCTGGAGTTGGAGAGTATATTTTATCGCCGGAATTATTTTGGGCGGCTTTATTTCCAGCGTTTTTGCAGGTCAGGCCGGTTTTACCTTGGAAATGGGGCAGTTTACAGATGCAGTGGGGTGGCCCGCAATTTTCATAGCTTTGTATTTTTTTGGCGGAGGGGTTTTCCTGGGCCTGGGTGCACGTATTGCCGGGGGGTGTACTTCCGGGCACAGCATTCACGGTATAGCTAACCTGCATCTTTCCAGTATTTTGGCGACTGTGATGTTCCTGATAGGCGGAATTGTTGCTGCAAATCTTGTCCGAATCGTTTTGTTGGGAGGTGTAGGATAATGGGCAAAAAGATTGGTTTTTTGGGCTTCGGAACCCTGTTCGGGTTTGCTTTAAGCCGGGTCGGCGCCTCCGATTTCAACCTTATCTTCGGTATGTTTACAGGCCAGGATTTAAAACTGGTATGGGTGATTCTCACTGCTGTTGTTGTTGGTTTTATTGGTATGCGAGTGTTGCGTCTCCGTGCAAAACAGACTATAAGTGGTCAGCCTTTAAAGATCAGCTACAAGAAGCTTGGTCACTGGAGCCTTATGGGCGGTGCTCTATTTGGCATAGGATGGGGCCTGGCTGGTGCTTGCCCGGGTACTGTTCTGGCCCAACTGGGTGAGGGAAAGATATTTGCTTTATTTACATTCACGGGTATGATTTATGGGACGTATATATATGCTCGTCTTAAAGAGAATAATACAGAACTTTAGTCTGCAATATGTTAGCTGCCAGGAGTTTGAGCCGGGAAACTTGTTTTAATTGCCTTGTAGATGGTAAAATTATGGAAATGGCAGGAATTTAACTTAAGATAGTGAGGGGCCGTTTATGTTGAATGAGAATATGGTGATGACGGAAGGTTCTATGCCTTACGAGGTCCGGGCAGAAGTCTGTCAGATCGGAGAGGATGTAGTGGTCCTGGTATCTGGTGGAGAAAAACCTCACGTGGGAGCTGTTGCTGTAGGAATTCCTCGCCCCAGCCTAGAGGATCCTGATGTAGTTAGCTCTACTGCTTCCGTATTTGCCCTGGTGGGCCACAAGGAAGATGATGTGGCCAAGATTATTGCCAGGAAGATGGCAGCCTTATTGAACAAGAATACCGTGGTAACAGTTGGGATCCATGTAGATAATATAAACGCAGAGGGCATAAAGCTGATCCAGGAGAATTGTGATAAGGTCGTGAAACGTATTCTTCAGCATTACAGAGCTTGAATGGCTTAAACACCCTTTCTTTTAGTGCGCTTGCGATTTTTTCCCCTGTGTTTTTTACCGTTCCGCTGCTTTTATTAGCAGGGCATATTTTTAAAGGGGGCGTTTCTGCTGTGCGGCAAAAACGTAAGCTTGATCATTTAAACCTGGCTCGTTTTGTGAAGGACGGGCCTGGAAGCTCGGGTTTTGAGGATGTAAGTTTTATCCACAACTGTTTACCTGAGCTAGATTCTTCGAGGATCAGTACTGCTACTTCTTTCTTGGGTAGAAAATTTGCAGCTCCTCTGATGATTAATGCTGTTTCCGGCGGGGTTAAAGAGGCAGAGGTTTTGAACCGTATTTTTGCCAGGGTTTCCCGTAAGCTGGAAATACCTATGGCTGTAGGCTCTCAGACTGCTGCCCTGGAACACCCTGCCCTTCGTTATACGTACAGTGTGGCACGGGAGGAGAATCCGGAAGGTTTTTTGGTGGCCAATATCAGCGCAGGTGCGGCTGTGGAGCAAGCATTGGAAGCGGTGCAGATGATTGGGGCCGATGCTCTGCAGCTGCATTTAAATGCTCCCCAGGAGATCTTTATGCCGGGAAATGAAAAGGAAACATCTTTTGGGGGTTTTCTGGCTAATATAGCGGAGGTGGCAGGGGCATCTCCCGTTCCGGTAATTATAAAGGAAGTCGGTTTTGGTATGGCCCGCGAGCAGGCAAAGCTGCTTGTGAAGGCCGGGGCAGCAGCCCTGGATGTGGGCGGCAGTGGTGGCACAAATTTCATTCGTATTGAAGGGCTTAGGGGAAAAAACAAAATGTACCAGCCATTCTTGAAGTGGGGCTTGTCTTCTGCCATTGCCCTGGGAGAAATGGCAGAGGAATATTTCCCCGGGGTTCAACTGGTTGCCACTGGTGGAATCCGTCACGGCCTGGATGCTGCCAAAGCTCTGGCCCTGGGTGCTTCTATGGTGGGAATGGCCGGGCCGCTGGTGCGTTGTTACTACAAAGGGGGCGAGACGGAGGTTGAGAATTTCCTGGTCTCCATAAAGCAGCAATTACAGAGGACCATGTTCATACTGGGTGCGCTTGAACCTGCACGTTTGTCCAGTTTGCCTCTAGTGATACGGGGAGAAACAGGAAGGTGGCTGGAGCTAAGAGGTGTGGACCTCCATGGGTTGGCAGTGAGATCTGCGGATCAATAACATTTTGAAAAAGGAGTAAGCAGTTTATGGTAGAAAAGGAGAAAGAGATAGTGCTGCGAGGGACTGTACAGAGCGGCCGAGGGGAAGCAAAAGGGTTTATGGAAATTCCCTGGGTTAGTGGGCAGTGCAAAGAGAATACGGGGTTTCAACCTTATCCAGGAACTTTGAACCTGTCTGTTGACAGAGAAACATTCCTGTTTATTCGTAAGTTGGCTATGAGTAGGGGAAAAAGGATTATTCCCCCAGCAGGCATTGATTTCTGTGAAGCCAGGATCTTGCCCCTGCAAGCTGGTGGTTTTCCTGCAGCTCTAATTTATCCCATGGTTAACGATTATTACCAGGACACCCTGGAAGTGATCGCCCCCTTTGTATTGAAAGAGCACCTGGGAATAGAAGACGGGGAACAGCTGGAGCTGACTTTAGCCGTTCCTTCTCAATTTCCACGCCCCCAAGGAATAATTTTTGATCTGGATGGGACCTTGATGGATTCGGTAGATCTCTATTACAGCATGCTCTGCGAAGGCTGCCTCAAATTTGGCGTTATTCCTCCTTCCAAAGAGACGGTCATGGAGATAATGGGCAAGGGCCTGGGGTTTTGGGAGACCTGGGAAGCTATCACGGGAGATATTAAATTTGAGGGCAGCCGGGAGGAATTACAAGGCCGTATTGTCGAAGTTTTTGAAGAGATATGGGACCGCCGCTATGAAAAGGAAGTTACGCTGTTTGCAGGTGTTAAGGATCTGCTTCAAAATTTATTAAAAAACCAGGTGACTATGGGAGTGGTTACCTCCTCTTTCTATATAAAGAAAATGGATCTTTTTAAAAAAGTTGGCCTGGATCCCGACCATCTCTTTAAGGCAATTGTTACCCGCAAAGACACAGTTAAGAATAAGCCTGATCCCGAACCCATCTATCGATGTTTGGAGAAAATGGGTGTTATGGCAGATGAATGCCTTTGTGTGGGAGATTCTACTTGTGATGTAGCAGCCGGTCGTGAAGCCGGTCTGTTCACGATCGGAGTGCTTACCGGTACGGGAACCCTGGAATCCCTCTCAAAGGAAGGAGCAGACGTTATTATTGATAGCGTGGAGGAGATGGAGGAGTTGCTAGATTTAGAGTAGGGTGGGGGATTTATGGAATTTTACGCGAGCAGAATAAGGGACATCAATAAAGGCTACTGGATGAGTTTTGAAAATCATCCCCGCCTGGAGGAAACAAAAAAAAATATTTACATACGCTGTCTTCCTTGCCTGGAAAAGCTTTATGAACAACTTATAAGCTGCCTGGAAGAACTTTCCCTGGAAAATCCTCTTAATTGCTGGAAAGTAGGGGTGGTTCTAAATAGCCTGGAGGAATGTCTGGAATTACTGAGTATCTATGAAGAAGAGTGCTTCCCCACGGAGAGAAGCATTCGGGGGCGCATAGGCACCAGCGATAAAGAAAGTCCCAGTATTGTTATCATCTTCCACATGCTCAGTGAAGATGAGCGAGATAGGCTTATTGCCGAACTGCAAGAAATAGTGCCCGGGGTTAACAAGGAATATTCTCTTTTTTATGAACGTGGCTGCGGAGATCTTTATGGGGTTCTATGTGGTGACTGGAGAAACTGGCAAGGGGTTACCCCCATAGAAAATTACGAGCAGATTCCTATCATCAGGGAGAAGGTGCAAAAACTCTTAAGAGGGGAATATTAACAAGTTAATTTGTTCGCCTTCAGAGGACGATAAAGTTTGTTAAACCATGAAGGGCAGTCCTTTGCAGGACTGCCCTTCATGGTTATTTATAAGAGTGTGTTTACTTTAACAATGGTCATAAGGTGCGAGACTAGAACTTGATGCCCTGAATTAAACCGCGGGCAATTTTTTCAGTGGCATTACCTTTGGATTCCATGACCGGTTTTGATTTTTTCTTACTCCAGATAGTTTCAGGTCGGGCCTGCAGGATAATAATATTGTCGGGGAAATCCAGGTCTTCGTCCACGGCCCATTCAACGTCTTGTGCGACTCCGTAATGTTTTTCGATTTTTTTACCGATTTTGGCGAGCTCTTTGATTTCTTCATCAGAGAGGCAGGGAGCTTCCTGTTTTTCCGGCGAAATATCCCTGGGGATAACATCTCCCTCTGGTCCATAGACCAGCTCCATAGCTTTTTTGCATATAGTTTTTTTGGAGACGTCCAGGGTAATTTTGTCGACAATATATTTATCAGGAGTTACCTGTCCACTGACAAGGCTTTCTCCCAGCCCCCAACTTCCCTCTATGAATATCCTGGAGAGGTCACCGTTTATGGGGTCCAGTGTAAACATTACCCCCGAGCTCCTGGCGTTAACCATTTTTAATACCGCTACTCCAATGGGTGATTCTTGCAGAACCATACCCCGTTGCAAGCGGTAAGCAATAGCCCTGGAGTTAAAAGAACTGGCCCATACCATCATAATTCTTCTTATAAGCTCTTCTTCTCCGCAGACATTAAGGTACGTATCAAACTGCCCGGGCATGCTTACCGGTCCGCTGGACCTGGTTGCTACAGGTACATCAGGAACTCCGCATTGTTCGCACAACTGTTTATAGTAGCTCAGTATATCGTCTCTTAAGCTGTCAGGCATTTTTCTGGACATGATTACTTCGTTGATGATGTAAGAGCTCATTTCCTCACATTTGTTCATATCTTTCTGCAAATCGTGCTTGTTGTTTTCCACCAGTTGCAAAATCTCTTTTTCAGCCCCGCTTTCTTTCATGAAAGTTTCATAGGCTTTTAAGGTAAGCGCAAAACCTGGCGGCACCTGCATTTCTGCCTTTAACATCTCACCCAGGTGGCAGCACTTTTTGCCTGCTACCATTGGATCATCTTTCGATAATTCTTGCAGCCATACGATATGATCGTTAGTTGTTTCCATGTAAAACACCTACCTTTCATAGTAAATTTTAAAGACAGACCGTTTATATTACGATTTATTTATAATACTTACGGTCCCTTTGTCTCCGTCAACTTTTACTCTATCACCTGTTTTTATAGCAGATGAGGCAATTCCTGTTCCGGCTACAGCAGGAAGACCATACTCACGGCAGACGATGGCAGCGTGACACATAATTCCTCCAACGTCTGTAACAGCTGCCCCAATTTTGTTAAAAACCGGGGTCCAACTGGGTGAAGTGGTGGTGGCAATCAAGATTTCACCATCTTGAAGATCATTGAGCTGATCGGGGTTTTTAATAACTCTGGCGATTCCTTCAACCGCCCCTGCTGAGGCGGGGAATCCTTTAAGTTCAGTAACATCATCAGCTGATATACCGCTGGCATCCAGCCAATTTTCGACTGAATCTGTGGTTACTCCCCACAGCATGATAGTGAATGGTTCTGTTATTTTTTCCGGGGTGGCCCCTACGGCGGGGGGTGGTGTAAAGTTGCGAAATTTTTCGATGACATCTTTGCGCCAGTCAATTTCCGGACGCCAATAGGAAGGTCCACGGGGCTTTACTCCGGTAGCCCAGGAGGTAACCAGGTCGTAAAGGGCCTGTTCTATTTCGTAGCGGTTGAGGTACCAGATTTCTTCTACATCCTTGAAAAATCCGTGGTCTGTAAAAATTCTTCCCAGCTCTCTCATTTTTTGCCAGAAAACACCATGGAACCAGTGTTCGATGTAGAAGTTGTGGTCTTCAACGTAGGGGAAACATTTCTGGGCAACGCCCAGCAGCTGCTGGAAGGTAGCCTTGTCTTCTTCGTTGGTAAGAAGTTCCGTATATTCTTTTACCAGTCTTTCTTTTGTTTCTATTATCTGTTTGATGGGGCGTTCGATGCTTTCTCCCTTTTCCAACATGTTAATATAGTTTTTAATGTTCCCAAAGGGGATATCCATCTTGTCATACCAGGTCCAGTGGTCATGGTACCAGCCTGTTCCCGTGGACATGAAGAACCAGGGATACTGGGCGTCTTCAAAGGCCTTGATCCATTTTTTGCCGTTATCCTCTTCATTTAACCTGGCGAGGGCGTTAATAAGATTGCCGTTTTCCTTGATGATATCTTGAACACCCAATTGGATGGCAAGCTTAGCCAGTTCCCTCAAATTTTCATCGGGCTTGAAAAGAATAACATCAACTCCGCCTACCATTTTGGAAAGGGTGCGGTCATCCATCCCGGGGAATACTTTTTTGCAAAAATCAGCCAAAATGACATAGGCAGCGTAACCCAGGTTCAAAAACTCAAAGTGATACTGCCATGCTTCAAGTCCATAGTTGATAAGATTAGTGTAGTTTCTTACCAGTTCAAATCCGCTGCTCATACCTTTTGCTTCAAATACGACAGATTCATCTTCAAGTTCAGGCAGCTCTTTTATTTCAACATTTTCTACCTTTTTAATGACATCGGTCACCTTTGTTTTCCATTTCTCATAAAGCTCATCCCAGTTCTCATAATAGTAGCCCGCCCGCTTCATGAAGTCTGCAACTCGTTTTTCAATTACCTCCGGGTCATCTATGCCAACCGGTGCGATATAGATGTAGCCGTTTATAATACGGTGGTCAATTCCCATGGAAGCAGGTATGGAGAAAATGCGGCTGTTATTTTGGGAAAGGGCCATGTACCACGCTTCATCCCATATGAGGTCGAACGGGTACATCGGCTCTGGGTAATGAAGACCATCATAATACCACAGCATCTTCTTCTCATACTCTTCCATTTCCTTGTCTTCAGTAGTAAAGATGTAATAGTAGGGATACATACGTTCCCATCCTTCAGTTCCCGGAACGGCGGATACCTCGTGCGGAGTTAAAAAACTGCGTTTTTCGTTCATTATTTTTCCCCCTTTAATAGAATGAATTAAATGTAATACAAAACCAAGAAGACCAAATTGCTTGCTTTATTAGAAATGTTAAAAGTTTGAAAAATAGCATCATTCTTGGTAATACTGAGCATAAGGCTAAACATTAAAAGAGGGGTAGCAAAAAGAAGCCCCCCTCTTAAATTCAATGATTCCGGCAATAACCTGTACCAGCCCTCCGAATAATAGCCAACTAATAAGTAGGGGTGCACTCTGGGGTGGAATCCATCCCAAGTTTAAAACAGCCAGGGGAATAACCACGGTACACAAACCCACGATTCCTGCAGTTGCTGGATTGGCCCAAGTTACTTTTTCTTCCATTCCACATTGCCCCCATTGTTTAAAAGTTATCCGAAAGATTTGCGAGGTGCCAAACTATAAACCGGAAATTTTTTTAAAATTGCATACCTCCTCTTTTTGCATGTACACAACGTTTACCTTTGGTAGGAACAATCTTTATGCTTTAAAAGTTAATTTAAAAGATTTTGAATAATTAATTGCTTAATTTAATGTATTCTATTACATTTAAACTGTCAATAACTAAACTGGGGGAAAATCCTTGATGAAGTTTAGGCCATTTTAGCTAAATTGAAAATTGCCTAACAAATATTTCCTTTTTAAAACAAAATGGGAAATAAGGAAGCTGTAAATTCGTATAAAACAGTAATTGTTATCACCAAAATAGCTAGAGTTATAATATTGCGAACCAGAGAGCTCAAGAATAGAGAAGATGTAACTGGCTACTACTATCAACCTAAGTCTACCAAATTGGGATAAAGGTGTCAATACATTTCGACAATTGTTTATTTAGGGATAACTTATATTTTCTTAATTAGTAAATATAGCTGCTTGTTATAATAATTTGGATATAAAGACGATATTTTACTTTTACCGATTTAGCTAAAATTGGTTCCAGGGTGGAGTAAATAGTGCAGTTTACCTAAATTAGCTAATATATAACCCAGTTATTTCCCCTAAATTAGCTATTGACACCATCAAATTGTTAGTGTAAATTTATTGTAAAGTTGTGAAATCTTCAAATCTTGGCATTTAAGGAAATTGACTTCAATTTATGTAGATAAAGAGGCGGGCACTCGTTTGTAGATGTGAAATATTTCATTAAAAAGGAGGTTTTTTCGATGGATATGCGTGAGTTTATTTCTCGTTGTGAAGAGATCGGGGAGTTGAAACGGATCACCGCAGAAGTGGATTGGAACCTTGAGTTGTCCCATGTCTCCAAGTTAAATGAAGAGAAGGGAGGGCCTGCACTAGTATTTGAAAATGTTAAGGGCTACAGCTCGCCGGTTTTAACTGCTGCCCTTGGAACACCAAGGCGTCTTTCTATTGCAATGGGTATGCAAGAAGCTCAATCTTTATGTGACCTTTCCAAGACCTGGATGCAGTTTTCCCTGGGGGAAATTATTAAGGCACGGGAAGTAAAAACCGGACCTATTATGGAAAACATTGATAGTGTGGATTCTGTCAACCTGGAAAAGTTTCCTGTTCCCAAATTTTATCCCCTTGATGGAGGGCGTTATATAGGGACTGCAGGTTTCTTAATTATCCAGGATCCGGAATCGGGGAAAGAAAATCTGGGTGTATACCGGATGCAGATGCTGGACAATAACCACATAGGAGTGCAGATCTTACCCGGTAAGCGTGGTGAAAGGATTCTCAAGAAATATCAAAAGCTGGGCAAAAAAATGCCGGCGGCAGCAATTATCGGATGCGACCCCCTGCTTTTCTTGGCCGGTGCGCTGCAGCAGGAAGGGGTTGGCCAGTATGACGCGGTAAGTTCCGTAAGGGGTGAGCCGGTTGAATATATTGTCAGTGATTTTACAGGTTTGCCTATCCCGGCTTCCGCCGAGATTGTTCTGGAAGGAGAAATTGATCCTGAAAGCCTCCAACCTGAAGGACCTTTTGGTGAATACACCGGCTATTATACCGATGAAATTCATAAGGTAATTGAAAAACCCTGCCTGGAGGTAAAACGTGTTCTGCACAGGGATAATCCCATCCTCTGGGCTACATCTGTGGGCAGACCAGTAACGGATATGCATATGCTTCTTGCTTTTACCCGCAACGCTACTCTATGGACGGATCTGGAAAAAATGCGTATTCCTGGGATTAAATCTGTATATATTCCCCCGGAAGCTGCGGGCCGTTTTTGGGCCATTGCTTCAGTCAAACAGGAATACCCTGGGCATTCTGCCCAGGTGGCTAATGCTATCATTGCCAGCACTACAGGCAGCTATGGGATCAAGGGTGTTATTGTGGTAGACGATGATATTAAGGCTGACGATATCGGAAGGGTATTATGGGCTATGTCTGTCCGTTACGATCCCTTAAGGGATACGGAAATAATTAAAAGAGGGCGTTCCACCCCTCTGGACCCGGCTCTCGATCCTGACTCCAATAAGCTAATTACTTCGCGGATCTTGATCGATGCTACCACGCCCTACGAATGGGAAAACAAGCCCCAAGAAGTAGCCATGGACAGTGAGACCATGGAGAAAGTTCACTCTCGCTGGAAAGAGTACGGTTTTGACTTTTAACGTCTTTCAGCATATTGTGTTAAAAGCCACTTATCCCCAAAAAATGTTATATGAAAGGAGTTAACATCCAATGATGCAAAAAAATGTTGCTCAAGCTGTGGAGAAAGCAAAAAAAATTAAGCTTGTTGTTTTCGATGTCCATGGAGTATTAACTGATAATACGGTTATTTACGATGATGAAGGGAGGCGCTTACGGGCTTTTTGCCATGAGGATGGTTTTGGTTGTAATGCGCTGATGCTTATGGGTGTCGAGGTGGCCGTAATCACCAGGAAGTCAAAATCAGTAGCCGCCAGGATGGAAGATATCGGGATTAAACGGTTTTACCAAACCAAGGAAAAGATTGTCCAGTATGAACAACTACTAGAAGAACTTGGCATAACTGATGAAGAAGTTTGTTATGTGGGTGATGAAATTATTGATATCGGGGTAATGAAAAGAGTTGGGTTTGCCGTAGCTCCTTCCGATGCAAAAACAATGGCTATGGATGTGGCGCACTGGGTTACCGAAAAAGCGGGGGGGAAAGGTGTAGCGAGAGAACTTGCAGAGTTTATCCTGGAAGCACAGGGTAAATGGGGGACTTTCTGTGAAAAGGTAATGAGTAAAGGCTGGTAACAATTCCCTTTTATGTAGGATAGTGTTTAGGGTAAAATGTTAATTCTTGGAAGGGATTTTTATTTTATTGTCTTATAATACGATTAGTACAATGTGTTTTGGTTCTGGCTGGGGCCAGTTAGAAAAGGGGCTAGTAGCTTATGGATAAAAACAATCTCTCCTTTCCGTTTTTCGAACAGTCCTCCTCAGAGGACAACTGGTACGGGCAGGATCTGAACAGAGAAACGGAAAAACATAATAGTCAGTTACTTGCTTCGGGAGAGTCGAGAAGAGAGCTTCTTAAAGAACGTAAAAGGGTGATTCAGTGGAGGATATTAAATGAAGCCACTGCCATCTTAAATTCTCAGCTGCACTCGGAAAGCCTTCCCCTTAAATTTATTAAATGTGCAAAGAAATTAGTCTCTGCCGGAGAGGCGCTCTTGGCTTTAAAAGAAGAAAAAGATGCGAGTCTGACTATTATTAAACATTACTCCACTACCGAGGGTTCTGGGGAAAAGCTGGTTGAAGAAAAATCCCAAAACCCTCAGGGTGCCATCAAGATTATTATGGAAAACGAAGAAGTTATTAATAGGAACTCATCGCAATTTCCTTCTCATGAACTTTACGGTTTTTATTCCATAAAAAAGAGTCTTCTGGGGATCCCGATCTATGCAAGCGGGAAAGTTATAGGTGCCCTTTTGATGGCCAACAAATGGGAAGAGGATTCTTTTACCCGTGACGACCAGGAGCTGCTGCTAATTTTAGGTGCCCAGCTGGGTATAGCCCTGGAAAACTCCAGGCTTTATGAAAAAACTGATGAGAAGCTGCAGGCAAAAGTGGAAGAGTTGGAACAGGTTAACGACCTTCTGACAAAAAAACATAAAGTGCTGGCTAAATCTTTGGAAATTCACAAGCAGTTAACCGATTTAGCTCTGCGAGGGGAGGGAATAGAAGCTATCTGTAACACCCTGGTCTCCATTATTGGTTCACCAATTCAGGTTGAAGATTGTGCCTTTAATATTAAGGCAACGACCATGGAGCACTTAACCGGGGATTTTCTTAGTGGCAGGAACCTGGTAGATGGTTGTGGATATGAGCGACACTCAAATGAGCTTTTTAAAGGAAGAAAAGCGGTGGAAATTACCCTGGATTCTAACACTACTCAATATATGGTCCCTATTATTGCAGGTCAGCAAGTCCTGGGGATCATAACCACGGTTTATGCAGATAGGTCTCTTGGCCAGCTAGATAGGGTGGCTATGGAACAGGGAGCAACCATTATTGCCCTGGAAATGCTGAAGGAAAAAGCTGCCGTGGAGCAAACTCGACGCTTGCGGGAACACTTTTTGGAGCAGGTGCTGGAAAAAGATTATGAAAGCGAAGAGTGGGTGCATCATCGTGCTCTGCAGCTGGGATTTAATTTGAAGCATGCCTGCCAGGTGATGACAGTGGAGATCGAGCCCGGCCCAAAAGACAGGAGCCGGCCTGAACTATACCAGGAAATAAGGGAGTTCTATATAGACTCTACTACCAATGTTATTGTTATTATCAAACATAATAGGGCCATAGTAATGCTCTCTTTCGACCCCCTGGAAGAGAAAGACGGGGTCAAACACCTTGCCGAATTGTTAAAGAAGTGGCTGGAGCAGTCGGTACAGGACGGCACCTGGTGGATTGCCCTGGGTACTATTTGCTATCAATTAGAAGACTGCGCTATTTCCTACCGAAAGGCAATTACAACTCTTGACATTATGAAGGCTTTAAGGCTTACCCAAAAAATAGTTTCCAACGATAACCTGGGGATCTTTTCATTGATCGAAATTAACACCCAAAACTTTGCAGAATTCACGCAAAGAACCCTGGGAGAGCTGTTGGATTATGATCAGAAGCATAAAACGCAGCTGGTGAGCACTTTAAACCTGTACTATAGACATAATGCTAATGTCCTGAAAGCATCCCGCCAGGGCTACCTGAATCCCAGCACCATGAAATACAGGTTGCGGAGAATACAGGAGATCACTGGTTTGGACTTAAAAGATGCCGATGTAGGCTTGCAGCTGCAGTTTGCTCTGAAATTAATGGAATTTGTTTGGTCAGATAGTTGAACATGTGCTGTGCTTCATTTGGAAGAAGGTAGTTAGAGGTATTAAGTTGAAATTAAAATATAAAGGAGGCTGTGCAAAAGGTGTATAAAGACAACCGAGAATTTATGAAAGCGCTGGAGGCTGCAGGAGAACTGGTTACCATTGATCAGGAAGTGGACTGGGACATGGAAGCGGGAGCAATAGTCCGCAAGGTTTGTGAAGACAAGGCACCTTCTCCCCTGATGAACAAAATCAAGGATTACCCCGGGCATCGATACCTGGGAGCGCCCCTGGCAAACTACCGCAAGTTGGCCATAGCTATGGGCATGGATCCGGATAGCAGTATCCCTGAGATTGCTGCAGAATACTTGGAGCGCACCAACAGAGAACCGGTAAAACCTGTTATTGTTGAAAAAGATCAGGCACCTTGCAAGGAAAATATTATTACAGGCGATGATGTTGACCTTTTTACTCTGCCTGCTCCCATGGTCCATGAAGGTGATGGGGGACGGTACCTGGCAACCTGGCATTTTGTGGTAACCAAGGACCCTGACAAGCAGGAAGTTAACTGGGGAATGTACAGGCAGATGGTTTATAATTCCAAAATAATGACCGGACCGCTATTTCCTTTTTCCGGTGGTGGCCAGGTTTTCCACGGGAAATATGTTCCCCGCGGTGAGGCTATGCCTTTTGCTACTGTGATTGGCCCGGATCCCCTTGGTGCTATTGCGGGTTCCGCCCCCACAGCTATCCCTGAGCCGGAATATACGGGGCAGCTTTTGGGGAAACCTGTGGAACTGGTGAAATGTGAAACAGTGGATTTGGAAGTCCCCGCCAATGCCGAAATAATTATTGAGGGGTATATTCTTCCTGATGTATCGATAGAGGAGGGACCTTTCGGTGAGTACACTGGTTACCGTACTTCTCCGAGAGATACTCGCACGGTTTACCAGGTAACTGCCATCACCCATAGAAATGATCCCATAACCACCATTTCCAATATGGGTGTTCCCACCGACGAGGGGCAGCTTTTGCGTTCTTTCACCCTGGGTTTGGAAATGGATAGGATGCTTCGCAACCAGGGTATCCCTATAACGGGAGTGTATATGCTGCCCGAATCGACTCACCACCTGGTTGTAGTTGGAGTTAAGCCGCTTTATACTAATATAGCGGCACAAATTGCTCAAACTGTTTTTGGTAGTTCGCTGGGTATGTGGTTCCATATGGTTGTGGTAGTAGATGATAAAACAGATATTTATAATTTCAACGAAGTTTTGCATGCCCTAAGTACTCGCTGTCATCCTGTAAACGGCATACATGTCTGGCAGGGAGTGGGGACACCCCTCTATCCTTTCCTCAGCGCGGCGGAAAGGAAGAAATCAGTAGGCCCTAAAGTTCTCTTTGACTGCACCTTCCCGTTGGACTGGGATCCATTAAGCGAGGTGCCCAGACTTGTTTCTTTCAAGACAGTTTATCCCCAGGAGATCCAGGACAAGGTTCTGGCCAACTGGGAAAAATATGGCTTTACAAAATAGTAAAGGAGGAAATATAATGGCTCGCTATGATGTTTTTATAAACAGCTTGGCAGATCTGCCTGAAGGAAAAGAGGTTCAACTTGCGATAAGGGATCTTTCGCCGGGAATTCATAAGTACTGCTATCAGGATGTACTGGCCATGGTCTCTCCTGACCCCGAGAAATATGATGAAAAAATGCAGGTTCGTTATGGCAGGGGACAGGCACATCCACAACTATTCTCTATCAAAATACAGGAGAATGTTGAAAGGATTCCGGAGCGATGGAGGTAGACTTAAGAAGTTTTCTTCATACTTTAAAAGAAAATAAAGAACTTATAGAACTTGAGGACGAAGTCAGCCCCCGTTACGAAGTTACTTCCATTTTCAAAGAGGTGCTGGGGGAGCAGGGAGGTCCGGCTGTCCTTTTGCACAATGTGAGCGGTTATCCCGGCCGGAAGTTGGCAGGGAACCTTTTGGCCAGCCGTGAAAAGATGGCTTTAGCCCTGGGGTGCCAGGTGGAAGATTTAAGGGACGCATATCTGAAAGGGCGCTTTGCTTCCCTGGAGCCTGTGCAGGTGCAAGGTAGTGCTCCGGCACAGGAAGAAACAGTGGCAGAAGAGATAGATCTTCTATCTCTTCTGCCCGCACCTATTTTTCATCAGGGTGATGCCGGGCCTTACCTTACAGCAGGTGTGCTTTTGGCTAAAGATCCCGATACAGGGGTAATGAACAGTGGAATTCACAGGCTGCAACTAAAAGGCAAAACTAGGCTGGGGGTGTTTCTGGCTACACCGCCTCTGTCAAATTATTTCAAGAGATCTGAAGAAGAAGGTAAACCCCTGCAGGTGGCAGTAGCATTAGGTCTGCATCCAGCCGAGCTTTTAGCAGCAGCCGTTTCTCTTAAGGAGGGCATGAAAAGCAAGATTCATCTGGCCGGAGGTTTAGCCGGACGAGGAATGCCGCTTACTCCAGCCAAAACCCTGGATATGATGGTGCCAGCCACGGCGGAAATTATCCTAGAGGGACATTTACTTCCTGGTATAAGAGAAGCAGAAGGACCTTTTGGAGAAAGTACCGGCTATTATTTTGAGGCGGAAAGCCCCATTTTGGAGATACAAGCGGTTACGTTTCGTAAGGATCCCATTCTTACCGTTATTCCGCCCTGGGGAATCGAAACGGATATTATACTTGCAGTTTTTAGCGGAGCTGAACTGTGGAAGGAGCTGCACAGGGTTATTCCTGAAGTAAGAGATGTTACTTTTTTACCGGGCTCCCTCACTTTTCAGGGAGTTATCCAGGTGAGTGAATCACTTTCCAGGGAAAAAATAAGGCAACTGATTTACCTGGCTTTAAATTTGGATCGACGCCTGAAACACGTGATAGTGGTCGACGATGATGTGGATATTCATAGTTCTAGAGAGGTTTTATGGGCACTGGGGACTCGTTTTCAGGGCTCTACTGACCTCATTTGCCTCCCGGGCCTGGAAGGGTATGTTATTGATCCTTCCACCCAGGAAGGAGAAACAGCGAAACTTGGTTTTGATGCAACTGCACGACCGGAGGGGCCATATAGCAAGCGTTACCGGAGTCTTTCCCTTCCCCGGGAATCAATTTTAAAGGCAAAAAACATTCTGGAACAGAGGAGATGATGCCCGTGCGAATCGTAGTGGGTATATCCGGTGCGACTGGAGTGATCTACGGGATTAGGATCATGGAAATACTCAAGGAGCTTGAAGTGGAAACTCACCTGATAATATCCGATGCAGGTAAGAAAAACATTGAGCTGGAAACCGGGTACGAAGTGGCCAGAGTTGAAGCGCTGGCGACAGAAGTTCATGATATATGTAACGTAGGTGCTTCTATTTCCAGTGGTTCTTTTAAAACCCATGGTATGATTGTTGCTCCCTGTTCTATCAAGAGCCTTTCTGCTATTGCTAATTCTTTCAATAATAACCTGCTTATCAGGTCGGCAGATGTTACTTTAAAGGAAAAAAGAAAGCTGGTTATGATAGTAAGGGAGACGCCCTTGCACGTAGGTCATTTGCGGCTTATGACAATGGTGGCGGAGGCAGGGGGAGTGCTGCTACCTCCAATGCCTGCTTTTTATAATCACCCTGAAACATTAGAAGATATGATTGACCAGACGGCGGGAAAAGCTCTGGACCAGTTCGGCATTGAGCATAACCTCTTTAACCGTTGGTACGGTACCGATTCGGCCAGAAGAAGAAACAAAGAAGCTTTAAAAAGGGGTTTGTTGTAAACTCATGGAAGAAATTATCGAAAGCAAGGAAATCTTTAACGGAAAAATTATCCGTGTCCGCCTGGATAAAGTAAGACTTCCCGATGGAAAGGAAAGTCAAAGGGAAATTGTGCAGCTCGGCGGCGCTGTAGCTATGGTGCCAGTTGATGAGAAAGGAAATATTTATTTCGTTAGACAATATAGAAAGCCCATTGAAAAAGTTTTACTTGAAATACCGGCAGGGCGACTTGAACCGCCAGAAATTCCTGAGGATTGTGCTCGCCGGGAATTAGCAGAAGAGATCGGTTTGTGGCCGGATAAAATTAATAAACTTTCAGATTTCTTTTCCTCGCCTGGTTTTTCCAACGAGAATATCACTATATTTTTGGCCAGGAATTTGAGGAAGAGCAAAATGCGTCCGGATGAAGGAGAGTTTATTGATGTGGTATTATATCCTTTCTCTAAAGCATTAGCCATGATTAGTAGTGGAGAGATTCAGGACGGTAAAACAATTGCGGGACTCCTGTTGGCCCATTATTTTCTGCAGTAGTAGTAATAGAAGAAGGTATTTTTCAATAGCGGTATCAGGTATATTTCAATATCTAAGAGTAAGAGGACTTTGGGGTATCTTTGTAGAATAGATACCTCACTTATTTTTTTATACCATATTTTATGGTAAGGGAGTGAACTTATGGAAAAAATTTCGAAACGCCCCTGTTTAGATCAAATTACTCCTTATGTGCCCGGAAAACCTATTGAGGAGGTGGAAAGGGAGCTGGGGATAAAAGGAGTTATTAAATTAGCTTCCAATGAAAATCCTCTTGGCCCTTCTTCTTTGGCTCAGGAGGCTATAAAGGAGTTTGCGCCTGAGGTAGGCATGTATCCTGATGGAAATTGCTTTTATTTAAAAGGAGAATTAGCCGATTATCTTGGGGTAACAGAAAAGAACATTGTTATGGGAAATGGAGCTGATGATCTTATCACCCTGGCCGGTCTTGCTTACTTGAACCCAGGGGATGAGATTATAATGGCGCAGCCCACTTTCTCACAATACGGATTTTCTGCCAGGCTTATGGATGCTATCCCGGTCAAAGTTCCGTCCCAGGATTTCCGTCATGACTTGAATGCTATAGCTGCAGCTATTACTGACAAGACGAAGATAATTTTTATCTGTAATCCCAACAATCCTACGGGCACCATTGTTACCAGGGAAGAGATGGAGACTTTCATTAAAAAGATCCCCACGAGTGTCCTGGTGGTTATTGACGAAGCATACTATGAATATGCCAGTGACCCTAAATATCCGCAGAGCATTGAGTTATTAAAAGAGGGTTATAATGTCTTTATCCTACGTACTTTTTCTAAGATATTCGGACTGGCTGGCTTGCGAGTAGGCTATGGATTGGCCCCGGAAAATGTTGTTACTGATATCAATACGGTTCGTGAACCTTTTAACGTAAATGCCATTGCCCAGTATGCTGCCAGGGCGGCGCTGAAAGACAAAAAACATGTCGAGGAAGGGCGCAGGATTAACGAGGAGGGCAAGATATACCTGGCAGAAGAATTTGAGCGCCTAAACCTTTTCCATCTTCCCACAGAAGCAAATTTTGTTTTTGTAGATGTAGGTGTGGATTCCCGCAAGCTTTTCCCGGTAATGTTGAAAAAAGGTGTTATTGTAAGAACAGGAGATATTTTTGGATATCCTGAGTTTATCAGGTTAACTATTGGCACCCAGGAGCAAAATCGCCGTTTTATCAAAGCTTTTGAGGAGAGCATTAAAGAACTGCAAGGTTAGATAGTGTATACACAGGACAGGGGTGGTTTCTTTTCAAGATTTTATCCTGCTATGATTGTGTTAATACATTTAAGTGAAATATTTCTAAGCTTCCAGTCAAAAAGTGCTTCCTGGAGGCTTTTCTTTTTTATTACAGCGCATGTAGTAAGAGGAATGATGTTAGTGTTGCAGATAGTACAAAAAAAAGTATATAATAAAAGTTGATAGCAGGGGTGAGTGCCAGTGATTATTTTGGAGAGTCACAGTCAGGAACAGACCAGGAAGATAGGGCGTTTTCTGGGTGAGCGCATTCTTTCCGGAACCGTAATTACCTTGAATGGCGAGCTGGGTGCAGGCAAAACTGTGCTGGCCAAAGGGGTAGGAGAAGGCCTGGGCATTAAGAAAGCCATTACCAGCCCTTCTTTTGTATTGATGAATATCTATCATGGACGATTTAATTTCTATCATTTTGATTTTTACCGCCTGGAGGAAGAAGAAGAATTATGGGAATTAGGGCTGGAAGAATATTTTTATGATGAAGGAGTAGTACTGGTGGAGTGGGCAGACAAATTTATAGACAGTCTTCCTGCTACCAGGCTTGATATTTGTATTGAAAAATCTAAAGATAACCTTGAAAACGGCCGTATTCTTTATTTTATACCTCAGGGAAAATTTGATTTAACTGTATTGGAGGAGTTGGAAAGCCAGTGTTTTTGTTAGCCATTGATACAACTACACCAGTTTGCTCTGTGGCTTTAGGAGACGAAGATAAGCTTTGGGGAGAATATACCCTAAATTTAAAAAACACCCATTCTCAAAAGCTAATGCCTCTTCTTGTGTCTCTCTTTCAGGAAACAAGAATAGATAAAGATATGTTACAGGGCATTGCAGTGACTACCGGCCCGGGGTCTTTTACCGGTATTCGTATAGGAATGGCCACCGCAATGGGGCTTGCACAGGGATGGGGAAAACCGCTTGTAAGTGTTATGACTCTGGATGCCCTGGCAGAAGTTGGAGCTTACTATCCCATACTTATCTGTCCGCTGCTTGATGCCCGAAAAGGCCAGGTATATACTGCTCTGTATCGAGGAGAAAAAGGAAGGGCTCGCATGCTTGAACCTGCTTCAGCCTGTTTCGCCGACGATCTTTTAGTTCATCTGGAATCATATAAAGAAAAGATTCTTTTTCCGGGCGATCCCCTGGAAAGGACCAGGGAAAAATTTAAAGCTTCCCTGGGAGAAAAGTACCTGGAGTTTCCTTTATTATTATTGTCCAACAGGGCTTCCCTGGTTCTTAAAAAAGGTATACAAAACTGGAAGGAATTGGGCCCGGAATCTCCATACGCTTTAAGGCCATATTACCTTCGGCTTCCTGAAGCAGAAAGACGTTTCAAGGAGCAAAAGAAAGGGGAGTAGCAGTAGTTGCAGTTGGTGATCTGCCAAATGGAAGAGGATGATTTGGAACAGGTTATTCATATTGAGAAGGAGTCTTTCCGATGTCCATGGTCGCTAAGTTCTTTTCAGAGTGAAATGGGCGTGAACAAGTACTCCTATTATATTGTAGCCAAAAAGAAGGCAGATAATCTGGTAGTCGGATATACAGGAACGTGGATACTTTTTGAAGAAGCTCATATCACAACCCTGGCTGTGCATCCAGATTTCCGCCAGAAAGGAATAGCAGCTATTTTGCTGGAGCATTTGTTAAGTAAATTTAGAAACGTGGGGGTCACCTATATATTTTTGGAAGTGAGGAGCTCCAATTATTCCGCCCAAAAGCTTTATGAAAAGTATAGTTTTGCCATAGCCGGGAAACGAAAAAGGTACTATGATGATGAGGACGCCATTATAATGGTAAAGCATTTTTAGGAAGAGGTGCTGTTAAATGTTAAGCAAAACTGTTATCCTGGGCCTGGAAACAAGTTGCGATGACACAGCTGCAGCGGTAGTTGCTAACGGGCGGAATATTTTAAGTAACGTGGTCTCGTCCCAGGACAGTTTGCATCATCGTTTTGGAGGAGTGGTGCCGGAGGTAGCCTCAAGGCGCCACCTGGAAATTATTAACCCTCTTATAGACGAAGCCATGAGTAAAGCAGGTATTAGCCTCCAGGAAATAGATGGAATAGCGGTATCTTATGGACCAGGCCTGGTTGGTTCTCTTCTGGTAGGGGTATCAATAGCTAAAGCTCTATCTTATGCCCTGGATATTCCATTGATACCTGTTAATCACCTGGAAGGACATATTTATGCAAATTTTTTAACCGGGTCCATCATTACTTTTCCTCTTGTCTGCCTGGTAGTTTCCGGGGGGCATACTTCACTTCTTTATGTGGAAGGTCATGGCAAAATTGAAGTACTTGGAAAGACACGGGATGATGCAGCAGGAGAAGTCTTCGATAAAATTGCCAGGGCTCTGGACCTGGGATTTCCCGGAGGACCAGTTATCGAGCGTCACGCCCAGCAGGGGGATTCGTCTGTTCTTTCTTTTCCGCGGGCCTTGATGGGAGAAGATGGAAAGATGGATTTTAGTTTCAGCGGAGTTAAGACTGCTGTATTGAATTACATTCGCATGGAGCAAGAGAAGGGTTCCAGGACAGACATTTATGCCCTCTCCGCTGCTTTTCAGGATGCAGTGGTGGAGGTGCTGGTGGATAAATCTTTTATGGCTGCCCGGCAAAAGGAGGCCAAACAATTCTTGCTGGCCGGCGGGGTTGCTGCCAACGGTGAGCTTAGAAGAAGACTGCGCGTTAAACTGGAAGCGGAAGGGATAGAGGTTGTTGCACCTCCTGTGGAGCTGTGTACCGATAATGGAGCTATGGTTGCTGCTGCCGGGTATTATTACCTGAGAAGAGGTATTCGGGCCAATTGGGATTTAAACGCAGTGCCCAGCCTGGAAGTTGGCCAATAATATTTTTTTATGTTACCTGATGTAAAAACTGTGGATAGAATACTTAGAGGCGCTTAAAATGAGGGTTTTTCTGTGGATAAACCTGTGGATACTGTGAATACTTTTTGTGGAAAATAGTTGTCTCGTGTTGAAACATATTATAGGCAGGGATAATATCAGCTTCAGTAATGTGACATAATTCTTTTTTTGTTAGTTGCGGAACGTACCCTCAGGGTGCCGGTATTTTTGCTATAATTATTTATGACAACCGGTGGCGCAGTATTTATCTTAGTGTTACGAAAGGAAGGAGATTGTTTGCTGCATACTTTTCAGACGGTTCATTTCATAGGTATCGGTGGCTACGGAATGAGTGCCCTTGCTTATATCTTACTTCGCTCTGGATATGTGGTGCAGGGTTCTGATATAAAGATGTCTACACTGGTTAAGTCTCTGGAAAATTCAGGAGCAAAGATCTTTAGAGGTCATAGCCCGGCCCATATAGACGGTGCAGATCTTGTAGTTTATTCCACTGCTATTCCTGCAGATAACTCTGAACTGGCTGCTGCCAGGGGAAAGAGCCTTACGGTTTGGCATCGATCAGAACTTTTAGCTGCTTTGCTGAATACAGGTTGTGGAATAGCGGTCGCTGGTGCCCACGGAAAAACTACAACTTCTGCTATGCTCTCCTTGATTTTGGAAAAAGGAGGGTTAGATCCTACCGCTCTTGTTGGCGGCGAAGTGCCTTCTTTTAATGGGAATGCGCGTTTAGGGAGCAGTAATATTATTGTAGCGGAGGCATGTGAAAGCGATCATTCTTTTTTACGATATAAGCCTTATCTGGCGTTGATAACTAACATTGAAGCTGACCACCTGGAACATTATGAAGGTAATTTTCAATATCTTTTGGAAGGTTACCGGCAATTTATTAATAATGTTAAAAGAGAGGGTACTCTTATTTATTGTGGTGATGATCCTTTTTTAATGGAGATGCAGGCATTATTGCCCCCTAACTCCCTTTCGTACGGTCTGTCTCAAAGTGTAGATTTTAGAGGAGAGCTGTTGGAGTTGCAAGAAATGGGTTCACGCTTCGCTGTTTCTTGCAAGGGCGAACATAAAGGAAATCTGGTTTTGAATATACCAGGTTCTCATAATGTTCTTAACGCTCTTGGGGCTGCAGCAGCAGCCTTTGTTCTCGGTGTGGACTTCAAAGCTGTACAGGAGGCGCTGTATACTTTTACAGGTGCGCGAAGAAGGTTTGAAAAAATTGGTGAAGAAAATGATATCCTGGTAATAGACGATTATGCCCATCATTCCACAGAAGTCAGGGTTACCCTGGAAGCTGCGAGACGCAGCGGCAGAAGAGTGATCTGCGTTTTTCAACCGCATCGTTATACGCGTACCAGCTTTCTATGGAATGAGTTTGTCGAAGCTTTTAATGATGCTGATATACTTATGCTGTCGGAGATCTACGGTGCAGGCGAAGAACCTCTGGAAGGGGTTAACTCCGGTGAGCTCGGCCTGCAGATCAGCGAAAGAACGCAGAAAAACGTTTATGTGGCGAAGACAGGTGAAGAGCTGCTGCAGCGCCTCATAAAGGTTGCTGTGAAAGGAGATATTGTTTTAACAATGGGCGCAGGAGATATCTGGCAGGTTGGTAGGAATTATTACCAGTATTTGCTAAGAAATAGCAGTATTCATGCCATGGAGGACCAGGGTTAAAAGGCTTGAAAATGAAAACTATGTCGGTAAGGCAAGTATATAATGGGTGGGGAAAAGGGGTCCGAAAAGTTTGTTAAACAATAGTTTTATACATTTTAGCGGGATAGGCACAAAAACAGAGACAAAGCTGTGGGAACAAGGAATTTATGATTGGGATGGTCTGGAGGGTGCTGTACGAAAAAACAGGTGGAAGGGCAGGAATTCACCCAGCTTGTTGGGGGAGGTTGAAGAGTCGCGGAAGAGGCTCGAGGAGGGGAACGCTGTTTTTTTTGCCCAACGGACACCTGGCAGGGAGCACTGGCGACTATTGGGGGAGTTTCGTGAACAGACGGCTTTTTTAGATATCGAAACAACTGGGCTGGGTTTTTCCCAGGATTATATAACGACCATTGCGCTGTATGACGGTAGGAATATTTATTATTACGTTTGGGGTGAAAACCTGTACCAGTTTGCAGAAGATATAAAAAATTACGGCCTTGTGGTAACTTATAACGGCAAGCTTTTTGATGTACCTTTTATTGAGAGGTATTTAAATATACACCTGGAGCTTGCCCATATCGATTTGCGTTATATTCTCCATGCATTGGGGTACAGGGGAGGCCTTAAAGGGTGTGAACGGCAGATGGGTATTGGGCGTGGTGACCTTGATGGTGTGGATGGTTATATGGCTGTACTTCTCTGGCGGGAATACCGAAAGAAAAAGGATGTTCGCGCCCTGGAAACGCTGCTTTCCTATAATATAGAAGATGCGGTTAATTTGGAAAAATTAGCCTGCTGTGCTTACAATATGCTGCTTGAAGCTACCCCTTTTAAAGAGAAAACGTTGGCCCCTCCCGGGGGATGTACTGTTCCATTCAGCCCCTCCAGGGAAATTATTTCCAGGCTTTCCCGCCAGTTGAGGTGAGGTTCAGCTTGAGGACTAATACATATAAGTCAGGTTTTTGGGGAGCTGGTTTAATAAGTAGTATCAAGTAGTTTTAAAAATTGCCTCTGGCTCTGTATAATCCCTGGGGGAGGTGAAAAATTTTTTGTGTAGGCAGATACACTTTAGTTTTTTTCCCCTGGTAATAGTTCCGTTGTTACTCCCCAGCCCCAATATGCGGGTTCCGTTTTGTACCGCGATTCGCAGGATTTCCAGGGGGGAAAGCCCGGCCTGGTGAAAGAAAAGCAGTTCCTGATGATATCCAGCTTCCCATGTTACGCCGGGGGATCCCGTATCTGTTCCAATCCCCAGTGATACCCCCAGTTGTTGCGCTTTTTTTATGGCAGCGAGCTGTTCCTGCATAATATCTTGCAGCAATTCTCTTTCCGGTGATTTTTGTTCTTTTTTGTATAATTTAAGTGCCGCTCCCACCGGCGCGACCGTGGGGACCCATGAGACTTTTCTTTCAGCCATTAATTCCAGGGTCTTTTCTTGAAGGAAATAGCCATGTTCTACTGAATGAACTCCTGCTTCCACCGCCATACGTACAGCATTATCCGAACTGGCATGGACCATTACCGGCAACCCTTTTTTTTCTGCTTTTTGTACGATTGCTCGCATTTCTTCAGCGGAGAATTGCAAAGCTCCTACTTTGCCTTTGCGGTGAAAACTAACCAGACCGGTTAGTACTACTTTTAATTGTGAGGCGCCCTCATCTTTGAGGCTGTTGATTAATTCTTCTGCCTCGTGCAGGTTATTAACTCCTTCGCCCCCCAGACCACTGCCGTAGCAACCCCGGCGGTACAGGGCTTTTCCGCAGCCAATTACCTGGGGATAGGCTGCTTTTTGGGGAACACTATAGTTTGGCAAGCTGTCCCCGGTTACCCGGAGGGAAGTGCCCCGATAATCACCTCCGTCCCGCAGGGCAACTAAACCGTTATTTGCAGCGATGCGGAGCCGTTTTTCCAGCACCTCTGCCGGAACCGGAGCAGTGAGACTTTTAAAACCATTTATACCGTCCAGGGCCAGGTGGACATGGCAGTCCACAAAGCCGGGTATCAACAACCATTCGGAAGGCAGGGAAATGACTCTCCAGTCGGTGGGAGACCTGAACTGTTCTCCTCTTTTCAGTACGCTGACCTGCTGTATCCTGTTGTTGCGCAAGTAAATGGCTACCCGGGCGCTTTTTTCACCCGCAGAGGGGCGAACCTCTTTGTCCAAGAAGAAGGTTACTGCTTCGGTCTCTATGATGACTTTCTCTTTTGCGGGTAAAATATACTGTTCCATCAATGCCTCCAGAGTGCTTAGATCTGCAGTGATTCTGCATAGAATTTCTGGTATTAATATCCTTTTAGGGTAGGGGCTTGAAGGTAGATATGTGTCCTCCCAGGGACTCTACTGTTTCTCCTTCAACCAATATTTGCACGGCGTTTATCTCTTGCAATTGTGTCAGGGTTTGCACGATAGAATTCACCAGTACACTTTCTGCTTCACTGCCATAGCTTGCCTCAGCTATCGCTGAGGAAAAGTCCACGTAAGCTACGGCGTTTTCCACGTGTACTCCCAGCAATTCTGTATCTTCCGGGATAATCCTGCTGAGCTCCGGTTTCTCCGGGCCTTGAAGAAGTGCCTTTACAAGCTCTTGTGGTTCGGGCGGGGATTCAAAGCTTCTCTTTTCTTTTTCTAACCGGAAGCTGGTGTCCGTAATCTCCATGTAGTACAGGGTATATTCCCCTGCCTCGGTTTGTGCAGTTTTAGCGGAAACCGCTTCCCAATTTATCTTGCTGCCGGCCACTTCTTCTAGAGTTTTTTCCAGTTGAAACGTTTCCCTGGTACTAACAATGAATATTTCGGCGTCGCTTTTAATCCACCTGGCGACATTACTTTCCCCGCTATATAGTTCAAACACGTTTTGAACGCCTTCGTCCACTTCCACCCTATCATTATCCAGTGTCCCTTGTTCACCACCAGCCATAAAATGGGGCTCATTGGGGGTAGTTGTATAATAGATGTCCAAAAAGTCTTTTCCACTTTCTCCCCTAAAGCGGAGCACATAGTCAAAAAAAGGCTCGTCCAAAAGACCTGCTTGTATCAATTCCATATCCGCAGGAGCAGCTGCAAGTGCTTGCCCAACTTCAGGCCATCCGTCTTTCACCTCTTCTAAAGAGATGGCCTGGTTTAGCTCTTCGACCTCTATTCCCGCTGGGAGTTCCCAGGCAAAACTATCTTCTTCCAGGGCAGGGTTAATCTCCAGCTCTTTGAACTCTACGGTCAAACTGGAGCCGTCCGGGTGGTTTAGAACTTTGCGCAAAGGCAGGTTAACAGATTCGTCTATCCACATCTGGTGAAAATCTTCGTCCCCGGGGAAGCGGTATTCCAGAACGGTTGTGTTACGCTCGAAAATTTTTTCTTTACCCAGCACATTAATTTCTGCGGCTTCTTCTAATTCCCATACAGCAGTGCCGATATGGTAGCGCCACAGTTCTCTCTCCGGAAAAAGGTTATCTACCGTAATTTTTGTGGGCCCGATAATTGCCAGTTTTTCTCCGTCGCTCAGATAATGTCTCTCCGAATTATTCCAGATGTGAAAGGCAGAATATTGTAGTGGTTTTTGATATTTTATCTCTATTGTTTCTAAAAACTCTGTTTCTCCTTCTCGTTCTGATCTTATCTCCACCACTCCCTTGTAACTATGCAGCTCTTCGTAAGCCTCTACAACGGCATGAACAATGTTCCCGTCGTTTATACCGGTTAGGTTGAACAGGTTCAGCCCCAATACCAGGAGGATAGCTGCCGCTGCGGCTACTGCTCCTTTAAAGGAGCGTGAACGAAAAAATGCAGCTGTGGTGTTGTATTTCCACGCTTTTTTTATTCTTTTTACAGCCCTTACAGTTTCAAACATTTTTTCCAGTTCTGCATCTTTTTCTGTTTCTTTTCCTTGCTCCTGGCGACGATAAAAAGCAGGTTTCTGCTCGTTTCGCAGATTATCTATGAATTCATCGATATATTCTTCATGTCGATTCTCATTCATCAAAATAACCCCCTTCTTGCAGTTTAGTTTTTAATGCCTGCACTGCTCTAAACTGCAGGCTTCTTACAGCGCCGGGTTTACGTCCCATTTTCATTGCCACTTCTTCCACTGACCATCCTTCTATAATTCGATAGGTTAAAACTTTTTTGTAGTCATGGCTAAGCTCCTGCAATGCTTGTTGAACCATCAGTCTTTCTTCCACCTCCTGGCGCTGTTGAGGAATGTCCCACCCTTTTTCCCGGAGCTCTTCGACCGAAAGAGAACCAGGCCTTCTTCCCCTTTTTCGCCAGAGGTCGGTAAGCAGGTTGCGGGCAGAAGTAAAAAGGTATGCTTCTATCTTATCGTGTTCTATGTTATCATTACCTGTCTGGCGAAAGACTTTATGAAAAGTTTCCTGGGTCAGTTCTTCAGCTTCTTCCTTGTTTTGTACTTTGTAATAAAAAAAACGGTACAGTCGTGGCCAGAACTCTTTTGCTCGCAAATTTAATTCTTCCTGAATACTTGCAGCAGCTTGCTTCATCGACAATTCACCTCGATACCGCGCGATATCGTATTATTCATTCTAATATAAAAGACGATCAAGTTGCCTTTTCGTTACGAACACGGGTAGATTTATCGAAACAAGTACAGTTTTTACTTGAATTAAGGGGTAATATTATGTAGACTGGATTAATAAAGGCCAGAGAATGCCTTTAGTTTGCTTAAAGAAGTTATTCATGTCTATGAAATGGTTTTGAGGGGTTGAGTTAATGTATGCCAAAAAAAGATGATGGTTTTATCTCAGAAAGTGAATATCCAGACGAAGAAACTTTGCGGGAGCTAAATGAGCTGTATCATGACGAAAAACTACCTGGGGATGATTCCAATCTTCGCAAGGGCAGATCCCTTCTTATAAAACTTGCAGCTGTGATTATTGCGCTTGGTGTTATGGCTTTTTTCCTGGGCGGGACTTTAAGAGTTTTGCAGATGCCTTCCCTGGAATTTTTGGAGAGCTCCAGGAAGCTAAGTCAAGATCCGGCGATCAGTGAATGGCAGGAGGCCGTGGTGCAGGTGCGAACCGCAGCCGGAATCGAGATTGTTACTGCTGGACGAAGCGGGCGAAAGGGAAGCGGTTTTAATATCAGCGAAAGCGGCCATATTATAACCAACTGTCATCTGTTGGAAGGTGCTGACTCTGTAAGTGTCTTTTTCCCTGAGCAAGGAAGCCGCCGCGCTGTCAACTGGTTTTGTGCCGAAGATGATGATCTGGCAATAATCTCACTGGAGGGAGAGGGACTGCCTTATGTGGATCTTAGCCGGGGTCCACAACCGGAGATCGGTGACCGGCTGATCATTATCGGGAACCCTTTGGGTTTTTCGGGAACGGTGATGCAAGGTGAGCTCTCCGGCTACGGCAGATTTTCTGCCTCTGGAGAGGCAGTGTTAGAGATCAAAGCGCCTATTCAGGCGGGTAGTAGTGGAAGCCCGGTTTTTGATGGGGAAGGAAAAGTTGTGGGAGTGGTTTTCGCGTCCCTGGCAGGTACTGAAGAAGGCGAAAGTAAGGGCCTGGCAGTACCTGTTTCCAGAGTTCATTCCCTTTTGGAGGAAAACTATGAAAATGTTTTTAAATAAGCCGAGACGGTATTTAGCACATAATTGATATCGCGGTCATTTATATCTTTATGTATAACCATGCGAATAAGGTCTTTGCCGAAAGGAATAGCTTGTATGCCATGAGACTCCAGATGCTGCAGAAAATCTTCCGTATCTGCCTTTCCTTCTTTTAAGCTGAGTAGGATGATGTTTGTAGGAGGAGGAAAAGGGTCTACTTTCAGGTGATTTAGGTTGGCAAGGCCCTGGGCCAGTGTAAGAGCGCGACGGTGGTCTTCTTTTAAAAGGGGGATATTTTGCAGAGAAGCAAAGCCGGCGGCGGCCAGGATCCCTGCCTGGCGCATACCTCCCCCCAGTAGTTTTCTGTATCTCCTGGCTGATTCTATAAAAGGAGCAGGCCCGGCCAAAATAGAACCTATTGGGGCACCAAGTCCCTTGGATAAGCAGAACATCACAGAATCACAGCAGCGAGTAAACTCTGTAACAGGGCGATCTAGGGCGATTGAGGCATTGAATATTCGTGCTCCGTCCAGGTGAACATGCAGCCTGGTTTCTTGTGCAGCCTGGTAATAGCTTTGTAGTTCATCCGGCCTTAATACGGTTCCACCCTGGCGGTTATGTGAGTTTTCAAGGCAGAGTAGCCTTGCCGGCGCAAAATGTTGGTCAGGCGGCCTTACAGCTTGTAGCACTTTTTCCGGTCCTCCGGAGCAGTGCAGATCAGCTACTGGCCAAAACTGCACCCCTCCAACCACGGAACTTCCCCCAGCTTCGTAATAAAAAATATGTGATTCTGCATCAAGGATCACCGCATCTCCCCTGGAGGTATGAGCCAGCACGGCGGCCAGGTTTCCCATGGTCCCCGAGGGCATAAAGACTGCCAAGTCTTTTTCGACCAGTTCCGCGGCATTTTTCTCCAAGAGCTTAACAGTTGGATCATCCCCAAACACATCGTCTCCCAAAGGAGCCTCAACCATAGCTTTTTTCATTGCTGCATCTGGAAGCGTAACCGTGTCGCTTCGCAGATCAATTTTTTGAGCAGGCGTCATAATTAAGCTCTCCTTATATTCCAACTAAAATTAGCAAACAAACATGGAAGATTTACTCATCTGTTCTATTCAATTTGCGTTGTTCAAAATCCTGCCACGCTCTAGTATCCTTCCATAGTATTACAGGAAACATTCTCATTATTAAAATGTTTAATAACCTTTAATAATAAGGACATTTTGGGAAAATATTCTTTTTTCCAGGTTGACTTATGGGCTCCCTTTGGGTAAAATAAACTTATTCTAACTAATTCTATTAAATTAATAGGAATTACAAAGACAACTACAGGAAGCGGGGTATGAAAATGAATATTGCTCGCAACGTTTCACAGTTGGTAGGTGGTACACCTCTGGTATATTTGAATCGTGTAACAGAAGAGGGTGCAGCAGCGGTAGCGGCCAAGCTAGAATCTTTTAATCCCGGCGGGAGCGTAAAGGACCGTATCGGTTTAAGCATGATTGAAGCTGCGGAGCGGGACGGCTTGATTAAGAAAGATACGATAATCCTGGAACCAACCAGCGGCAATACAGGCATTGCCCTGGCCATGCTTGCGGCGGCTAAAGGTTACCACTGTGTGTTAGTTATGCCCGATACCATGAGCCAGGAGCGCAGAAGCCTTCTTAAAGCCCTGGGAGCGGAACTGGTTTTAACACCTGGAGCGGAGGGTATGAAAGGGGCTATTAAAAAAACTGAAGAGATGGCGGCTGCTGATGACAGGCACTTTATTCCGCAGCAGTTTTCCAATCCTGCTAACCCGGAGGTACACCGCCAAACCACAGCAGAAGAGATCTGGAAAGATACTGATGGAACTGTTGATATTTTTGTTGCTGGAGTAGGTACAGGGGGCACAGTAACTGGTGTGGGAGAGGTACTTAAGAAACGCAAGCCTGATTTGAAGGTCGTTGCCGTGGAGCCGGCAGAATCTCCGGTCTTGGGGGGAGGCAAACCCGGACCTCATCGTATTCAGGGCATCGGAGCGGGTTTTATTCCGGAAGTGCTTGACATTTCCGTGATCGACGAGGTGATACAGGTGCCTGATAAACTTGCTCTCGAAACTTCCCGGAGACTTCACGGGGAAGAAGGGCTGCTGGTTGGTATTTCATCAGGTGCCGCTTGTCAAGCAGCCTTGCAGGTTGTTGCCCGTCCTGAGAACAAGGGTAAGCTGGTAGTTGTAGTTTTTCCGGACCTGGCCGAAAGGTATATCTCTACGGCTCTTTTTAGTGTGGATTAAAAATAGTGAACCAACATTTTATAATCGGTTTTATGAAGGATAGAAGGTGATGATTGTGGTACCTCTGGAGGAGGGCAGCTGGGAACGCTATTCGCGGCAGATACTTTTTAGCCCTATTGGTAGGGAAGGGCAAAAAAGTTTTCTTAAGAGCAGGGTGGCTATTATAGGTTTAGGAGCACTGGGCACTGTTTCTGCAGGCAGCCTTGCCAGGGCGGGAATTGGATTCTTAAAGCTGGTCGATAGAGATTTTGTAGAAGAATCCAATTTGCAGAGACAGATGCTTTTTGATGAAGAAGATGCCAGGAATGCTTTGCCCAAAGCGCTAGCGGCTCAGCAAAAGATAAGTAAAATAAATTCTGAAATAAGCTGCCAGGCCCTGATAGAAGATGTTAATTATGGAAATGTGGAAGGAATAATTAAAGATGTTGATCTTGTTCTGGATGCCACAGATAACTTCGAAATCAGGTATTTGATAAATGAAGCGTGTGTGAAGCATAATATTCCCTGGATTTATGGAGCTTGCCTGGCCAGTTCGGGTTATACTTTTACTATATTACCGGAAGAGACAGCCTGTCTGGCCTGTTTTATTGGCAAAGTACCTCCTCCACCCGGCTCAGGTTTAACTTGCGATACAGCAGGTATTATTAGCCCTGCTGTTAATATTGTAGCTTCCTTGCAGGTTGCCGAGGCCATGAAATTGCTCAGTGGGAATAAGGAGGCCCTGCAAAAGAACGCCCAATTTTTCGACCTGTGGGAGAATCATTTTATGGAATTGGAAATACAAAGGAACGAAGAATGTGCTGTATGTGCGAAAAGGGAGTTTCACCTGCTCTCCGGCAAGAACCAACAGGGCACTACTTACCTTTGTGGACGTGATGCTGTGCAGCTACTCCCTTCAGCGCCTCAAAAGCTTTCTTTGAAAACCATGGAAAAGAAATTGGCACCTTTAGGCGACGTATTTGCCACCGATTTTTTATTGAAATTTAACGATGGAAAGCATGAGATGGTTATTTTTCCTGACGGGCGTGCTATGATTAAAGGCACCTCAGATCTTAAATTGGCGCGCACCCTTTATGCACGTTATTTGGGCAACTGATATCTAGTGTAAATTATTTCGGTTGCCTGTTTTGGAGGGAAGAGTAGTGCTTTATCTTGACAATGCAGCGACTTCTTATCCCAAACCTGAAGAAGTTTACCGAGCAATGGATTATTTTTTGCGTAATCAGGCAGCTAATCCCGGGCGTGCAGCTTTCAGGATGGCGGTAGAGGCTGAAAGGCTTATAACCGATACCAGGTTACTGCTAAAGGATTTTTTTAACCTTCCCAGGCCCGAACAGGTAGTATTCACCCTGAATTGTACTGAAGCATTAAATATAGTTCTTAAAGGGCTTCTTAACCCTGGGGCCCATGTTATAACCAGCGGTTTAGAGCATAATTCGGTTAGCAGGCCTCTTAACAGGCTCAAAGTAGATGGAGTAGACTTTTCCATTGTTAATGCTGCTCCTGACGGATTAATTAACCCGGAAGAAATTGCCAAATTAATTCGTCACGACACACAGCTTATTGTGCTTACACATGCTTCCAATGTACTGGGAACTATTGAACCTGTGAAAGAGATTGGAGAAATTGCTGCCGAAAAGGGAGTATTGTTTCTCCTCGATGCGGCTCAAACTGCAGGAGCGATTCCTCTAGATATGCAGGATTTGAAGATAAGTATTCTGGCTTGTTCCGGACATAAAGGGTTAATGGGGCCTCCGGGAACCGGTGTTCTGGCTATTAGGGATGATGATCTAGAGATTGCTTCATTAAAGGAGGGTGGGACGGGTAGTTTTTCCGAAGAACCCTTTCAACCTTCATATTACCCTGACCGTTTGGAAGCGGGAACTCCTAATACAGTGGGAATAGCGGGTCTAAAGGCCGGTGTAGAGTTTATAAAAAAGGAAGGGTTAGAAAGCATAAGAGAACACGAAGTAAATTTATTGAAGCTGCTCCTGGAAGAGCTTTCCAATATTCCTAATGTTACTCTTTACGGCACAACAGAGGCAGATAAACGGACAGGGTTAGTATCTTTTAATATTGAAGGTTGGGACCCACAGGATGCAGCGGCGGTGCTGGAGACACGGTTTGAGGTAGCCTGCAGAGCGGGATTGCATTGTGCCCCGTGGGCTCATCGTTTCAACGAGACTTATCCTGACGGGGCTATACGTTTTGGTATAAGTTATTTTAATACTGAAAGCGAAATTAGAACAGCACTGGATGCTGTGGGCACGTTAGCAAAGGCTTTTTAACAATACTATTAGAAAGGGGAAAATTAATTATGCAGCTTTCTACAAAGGCACGTTATGCGACAAGGGCCATGATTGAGCTGGCCCTGGAGTTTGGAACAAATCCTCTTCAATTAAAGGAAATTGCCAGGAGGCAGGATATTTCTGAAAAGTACCTGGAACAAGTGCTTTTACCTTTGCGGACCAGAGGATTTATTTACACTCTTAAGGGAAGCAAAGGGGGTTATTGTTTGGCGGTTACTCCCCAGGACGTCACTCTCTATGATATTATTCAGACGGTAGAAGGTTCTATTGCGCCAGTTCACTGTGTTGAAAACAAAGAAATATGTGCAAGGATTGACAAATGTGCCATGCGAAACTACTGGAGCAGGTTAAAGGATAAAATCACTGAAGAGCTTCAGAAAACAACTCTTGCCGATTTGGCACAAGAGCAAAAAGAAAAAGAAGGGGAAGTAGGAGAAAAACTAGATTACCAGATTTAAATTGTGGTAATGAAAAGGCTTTTACCTGCCAAATTGTTTTTAGCAGTAAAAGCCTTTTTAAGTCAGCTGTTTATTATTTGGAAATTACTGGACTAACTAAGCAGTTTCAAAGCGCGTTTATTAACAGCTTTATCCTTCATAATCGCCGTATTCTTCTGAGAATCTTGCGTCCAGTTCACGTACGGTGTTAATAATTTCTTCGCCGTGCAGCCCCCTTGCTTCGGCGTCTCCGATCCAGTTTTCAACAATGGGTTCGATGCGTCCTCTCCATCGTTCTTCTTCGCCGGGGTCGAGTTCAAAAACTTCAATTCCATGTTCTTCGATACCAAACTCCAGTCCTCGTTCAGTATGCTCTGTTCTCAGCTTACCATATTCGTACGCATATTCTTTGCTCATTTCCTCGATGGTTTCTTGAATATCCGTGGGAAGTGCATTCCAGGTCTCCAGATTCATCACTTTCATGAAAACGATGTTGTAGAGAAAGGGAGTTTTGGTGACATAGTCCAGGACTTCAGCCAACCTGAATCCTTTAAGAGTGTCAGTGGGAGCAAGAATGCCATCCAGTAGTGCAGAATCAAGTGCCAGATATGATTCGGACATGGGCATTGATACCGGTGTTACGCCAAGTGCCTGCATGGGTGCAACCGTTCCTCCTACAACCCTCATTTCTTTTTCTTCAATAGCTTCCAGGGTGTTGCCGGGCTCCTCCCTGGTCATAATGTCACCGGGACCTGTAGCCCAGAAAAAAAGCACCTTAACATCGTCATATTCGTCTATAAGCTCTTTCTCCTTCAATGTCTTATAACCCTCGTTCACAGTGAGGGAGGCCACCAGGGCGTTATCATTTTGATAGCCGGGCAGCTCAAAGGCTTCGGTTACCGGGAATATTCCCGGTGTATAGGCCGGGCATGTTGTCCCGATATCTGCCGAGCCATCTACAACACCTTCATAGATTTCAGTAGCTCCCAGGAGAGCTTCACCGGGCTGTATGGTTATTTTTACTTTTCCGTCGGTTCGCTCTTCCAGGTCCCTTGCCCATACCTCGTGTCCTTCAGTTACCTGGAAATCTGTCCCTGGCCAAAAAGTGGCAAATTGCAACTCAATTACTTCATCCGGATCGGTTGCCGGTGGCTCATCAGCAGCACAACCAGTGAAAACAGGCAAAGTTGACATTATTGCTGTGACTAGTATAAAACCAAGAAGCTTGCTTTTCATCCACTATACCCTCCTTGCAAGATCTTCAGCTAGGATTGCTGAAAATACAATGTTTTTATGATTATTTTATATCCTTGCCATTTCAGGTAGAAAGAGTGCAATTTGCGGAAAAGCAAACAATAGTGCAATACACACTACAATGGCAATAAGGAACGGCCAGGTACCTTTAAAAATCTCCATGACATCTATATCTCTGGCTACCCCCGCCACTACATATACATTAGCTCCTACCGGGGGTGTAATAACTCCCATGCCAAGTGCTAAAACGACAATAACCCCAAACCAAATAGGGTCATACCCCAGGGTAACAGCAACAGGGTAAAAGATAGGTGTGGTCATTAGAATAAGGGCCAGGGCATCGATGAAAAGCCCTAAAATAAGGTAAACCACTAAAACAAGAATCAGAACAAAAGTGGGAGAAAAGGGAGCTTCTACAGCCATAGTAGCAACAAAGGCAGGGAGCCCGGTAATACCCAGGAAGCGTCCGTAAATAAAGGCAGCTCCCGTGAGAAAAAGGACCATGGCCGATAAGCGTACCGCGTCAGCCGTTGAGCTGATAAAACCTTGCCAGGATAGTGTCCTTCGGACCAGCGATACTATAAGAGTTGCAAAAGCGCCTATACCTCCGGCTTCGGTAGGAGTAAAATATCCTAAAAATAGCCCACCCATTACGGCGATAAAAATTACAACAACTTCCATTCCTCCTGAAAAAAGTGCCTTAAGTTTATCAATTGAGGAAATTTTAGGTCCGGCAGGGGCGGCGGAAGGATCACGCAAAGCTATAAAATAAACCGTTAGCATGAATAAGAACATTAACAGGAGACCGGGGAAGATACCGGCCAGAAAAAGCTGGGAGATGGAGGTCCCCGTTGAAACACCGTAAAGGATAAAAATGACGCTGGGAGGGATCATTACTCCAAGAATGGCTGCTGCGGCAATGGTGGCGGTAGAGAGAGTGCGTCTGTACTCAAACTTGGTCATTTCCGGGAGGGCCACGGCGGTCATGGTAGCAGCGGTAGCCGTGGTAGAGCCGCAGATAGCACCAAAAGCTGTACAGGCTGCTATGGTGGCCATGGACAAACCGGCCGGAAAGCCACCGATTACTTTATAAGTGGCATCATATATCCTACTGCTGAGCCCGGAGTAAAAAGCTATAAAACCCATCCACATAAAGAGAGGAACTACAATAAGCGAATAAGAAGCAAAATTGGAGTACATGGTCTGGGCCGAGATAGACAGGGCAGCTGTAATATTAGTAAGGTAGGCATAGCCAGCCATTCCAATTACCAGCATTACAAAGGCGATTGGCAGGCGGAGAAAAAGCAGCACGAATAGAATTATTATGGAAATAAATGCTACATACAATGGATCCATTATTGCTCACTCCCCTTTACAGCTAAATTAATTGCTTTAAGAAAATCTCTAAGCAGAACGATGGCGAGAATAATAAAACCGATACCGACCAGAAAAATAATGGGGTAAATAGGAATCTGCAGATGACCGGTGTAATAACCTCTTTCCATCATCCTCAAGGCATAAATAATTGTCCGCCAGGCTAATAAAGAGGAGAAAAAAACGGCTAAGAGCATGGTAAAGGTATCTATAATGCCCTGTACACGTAAAGGAAACTTCCTCACCAGTACGCTCACGAAGATATGCCCTTTCATATGCTGGCAGTAAGCTACAGCCATACCGATGAGGACAGCTCCCAAAATTTCTGTCATTTCCACGGTGCCAGGAATGGGCCTCCAAAATGCGCGTATGATTACGTTGCCTGAAATGAGAAGCATTACCGCTACCAGTGCAATTTGGCTTATATGAGATATTTGCCAGGAAACAGTGCCCACAAATTTGTCCAAAAACCTCATTTATTTCTGCCTCCTTGTAACATATGTATGGACAGCAAGAGTGTTTATAGAGAAGGCACCGCTGTCTCATGTCTTAAACTAAGACAGCAGATGCCTTCTCTTCAAGCTCTGGTTAAACAAGGAGCAGCAATTATTAATATATCAATTGCACTCTTGTTAGTTTAAAATCAGTTAAAATAGTCGCCATACTCAGCAGAGTATTTTTCCTGGAGGTCCTTAACTGTTTGCAGGATTTCCTCGCCGGGCAGGCCTTGATCATTAAGACCCTCCACGTAGCCGTCCTGGACTGGCTCGATCGCTTCCATCCATCTTTCTACTTCATTAGCGTCGAGTTCGATTATTTCATGACCGAATTCATCCACGGCAAATTCCTGACCAAACAATGTATGCTCGGTTCTTAGCACTCCATATTCATAGACGTACTTTTCGTTCACTTCGTCAAAAATCTGTTGTACTTCGGCGGGGAAAGAGTTCCATGTGTCCTGGTTCATGACTTTTATAAACGTAATGTTGTAGAGGAAAGGTGTCTTGGTGATGTAGTTGGTTACCTCGGCCAGCATAAATCCTTGAAGGGTATCGGTAGGGGCAAGGATTGCCTCCACGATTCCCTGGTCCAGGGCCAGGTATGATTCGGACATGGGCATGGTAGTGGGGGTTCCTCCCAGCGCCTCTATCACGGGGACCGAACCGCCGGCTGCCCTTGTTTCCATGCCCTGGTAATCGTCCAGCGTGTGGACAGGAGACTGCGAAATGATATCCCCGGGTCCCGTGCTCCAGAAATGCATGACCTTTACATCTTCATATTCCTGCGTAACCAGGTCATAAGTTTCAAAAGCATCCTGAATAACCATGGAGGAAACCAGGGCGTTGTCGTTAGGGAAGCCAGGGAGCTCAAAGGTTTCTGTGACAGGGAATACCCCCGGAGTGTAAGAAGGGCAGGTAGAGCCCAGATCGGCAGCTCCGTCGGCTACACCTTCATATATTTCCGTTGCTCCCAGCAAAGCGCCCGCGGGGTGCCAGTTGAAGTCGATGGTGTGGTTGGTTTCCGATTCTACACGATCTTTTATCTCCTGTGCCCAGACTTGGTGTCCATCTGCAACCTGAAAGTCTTCACCAGGCCAGAAAGTAGCAAATTCCATGGTAAAATGTTCTCCTTCTGCATCAGGATCTGCAGGCTCGGCAGGTTCATCCGGCTCATCTACGTCAGGATCCGGAGCGGGTGCAGGTTCATCAGGAGCACAACCCACAAATGCAAACATGGATACCATCGCTATGGCTAATAACAGAATAAACAACTTTCTTTTCATTCAATTGACCCTCCTTCAAAGTTTTAAAAAAATAAACAACCCCTCTTGTAATACCCGACGCCGACTTTTTATCACCACCTTTCTTATGAATACGTTACTAAAATAGTTACAGTGAAAATCACTACAGTCAACTATCCCTTGGAACATTCTGAAAATAATCTATGTTAACTCTATCACAAATAATTTATGGAATCAAGCCATTTTTCATGTACTAAAAATGGACAAATGAAAAATTCCAGGAAATTAAGTGGGATACGAAAAAATATTTCGCCTACTGTAGTTATTTATAACAAATATTGCAAATATATAACTATCCCTAATACTTGCCAGCTGTGGCTTGATCTTTAAAGTAAGTATCGAGAAACCAGGAAAAGGATTATTCCAATTAGAAGAAGGGTAAGCCCCAGCCTGACGATGAGCATGACTCCTTTAATAAACAATATTAGAATAATCAAGGCTGCCAGTATTAGTAACGGTACGTAAAGCATCACCGGTTCCTCCCCTATACCGTCATTGAGCCTCCATCTACCATAATAGTTTCTCCTGTAATATAACTGGATGCCTCCGAGGATAAAAATAATACCGGATGAACGATTTCAGACGGTTCGGCAATTCTGCCCAGGGGAATATTGTTGATTATATTATCGTAGTTTTCTTGGTTGGACCAGAAAGGTTTGCTGAAATGGGTTTTTACCATGGCCGGCGCCACAGCATTAACCTGGATATTATACGGAGCTAGTTCTGAGGCCAGCACTTTGGTAAGCATTTCTAAACCGGCTTTTGCTATACCGTAAATTCCCATTCCGGCAGAAGCTTTTCGTGATGCTATGGAAGAGATATTAATAATTTTGCCGCTTTGTTGTTCTTTCATGATCTCGGCAGCTTTTTTTGAACAGAGAAACGTTCCTCCCAGGTTTGTCTCTACGATTTTTTGCCACAGGGAATAGTCAGTTTCTAATGTAGATGGAGTAACCAGATTCATACCCACATTATTGACAAGGACGTCAAGACGTCCAAACTTTTCCAGGGTAGCCCTGAAAAGTTTGGCTACATCTTCTTCCCTGGCAATATGTGCGGTCATCGCCAGTACATTATCTTTATTGTCAAGGCCTTCCAGGACAGCCTCTATTCCTTCTTTCTTTCTGCCGCAGAAAGCCACCTTTGCTTTTTGTTCTAACAGCGTCTTTACCATCTCCAGGCCAATACCCCTGGTTCCCCCGGTTACTAAAAACACTTTATTTTCCAGGCCATACCAACAATTAGAAGGCATCCAAAACTCCTTTCGTTAACCGCATCTTCTCAAAACATTTTGTCTTTTTTATAAAGATTCTCTTAAGTAATAAAAATTCCTTCCCTTGCGAAAATATTTATAAGGGAAAATATGTCAAGGTTAACAAATATTTTTAGACACAAAAATTGAAACGATCCTTGTCGGGTTAGTTACATCCTTGGGCGAGTTAGGGTTGATTTTTTTACAAAAAAATAATATAATACCTGCAGCGTTGATAGGCTTCTTTACACAGGTGAGCACCTGTAGCTCAGGGGATAGAGCACCGGATTCCTAATCCGGGTGTCGGAGGTTCGATCCCTCCCAGGTGCACCATTTTTATGGCTAAACTTTTTTGCTTGGCAGCTAAATTAATAAAAGGATGCTTCCTAAGAAAGGAAGCATCCTTTTATTAAAAAGAGTTATTTTTCGAAAACCCGGTTAAATACAAATTGATTGTTTACTGCATAATGATTAACCGGTTACCTTAACAATGAGGCTGGCACCTGTGTCGCCGGCGGCACATCCGGTAAAGAGCCCGTAACCACCGCCCACTATGACTAATTCTTCGATCATTTCAGCAATACATCGACCGGCAGTAGGTCCCTGCGGGTGCCCGAATATCATAGAGCTGCCATAGTTATTGAAGCTCATGGGGTCTAATCCCATTTTTTTGGACATATATACATCATTAGCAGCAAAAGGGTTGTGTGTTTTTATAACTTTTATATCTTTCAGGGCAAGCCCAGCATTTTTCAGTGCATTTTCCGCTGCCGGCACAGGGGCAGCAGCCATAAACCCTTTATCTACCCTGGTGAATCCATAGGAGACAACCTGTATCTCTACGTTTTTGTCCGCACTTAATTCCTGTGCTTTTTCTTTGGTGGTAACGATAAAACCACAGTTGCCATCGGCAGGATGGGTTTGGACTCCAGAACTGTGCACGCCGTCTGGTAGGAACGCTTTAAGGGAAGCAAGCCCTTCTTTAGTTCTTGGTGTGACTCCTTCGTCGGCTTCCAGGGTGCCCCTTTTCTTCCTGCTGATCTTATATTCCACGGGAAACATATAACGTTTCTGGAATTCGCGGTCGTTAGCGAGAGATTCCTGGTACTGCTCGTAACGACGAAGGGCAACTTCATCACAGAGTTCCTTGGTAATTCCTTCAATTGAGCAAGCAGTATTCTCCGCTGTTTTGATCATGGGGAGTCCTACCCAGGGGTCGGCATTGAAGTTATCCATCATCCAGTTTTCAGAGATTACTTCGCCACCCGGGCCCAACGGGTTAGGCCAAACCGTATGAGGTCCGTTGGAGCAACGGTCTGTCATAAGACAGAAAGCCAGGTTAAGGTTTCCTGTTTCCACGTTCATGGCTGCATAATTGAGACATGTGGTAGATGTGGAGCAAGCTTGAGAAATATGCAAAGCAGGAACCTGTTCTGCCCCCAGCATGCCGCCGGCCCAGGTGGATGCATAAAATGTGTGCAGCTGCCCTATTGTTTTTCCAAAAACAACGTAATCGATCATTGCCGGATCAAAACTCTTTGAGTCAAGCCACCGCTTGGCAGTGACTGCCCCCAGCTCGATAGCATTGTCATTTTGCAGGCTGCCCTGCCAGCGTGCGAATGGTGAGCTGAAGTAGCCACGGAATGGAATAAACGCTTTTTCATACATTGAATGAAACCTCCTTGATAATAATTCAACTACTCCCGAATTTAGTCGGTGGTAGTTTGATTTGCTGCTTAAGCAGCCCCAAATTATGCAACCGCAAAAATATCTAACCTCATACAAACAAAAAATGATACAGCTTATCCGCGCATGTTGTCCCCGCTATGGATTGTACACCTCCTTTTTGTGCATGATTGGAAAAAGTGATGCCGGTATCCGATAAACAGCTATTCAATGAATATTTCAACTTCCTCTTTGTATATTCGCCATAAATAATGCTTTCCCTGCCAGCTGCACTTCAAAAAGGTTTATCAATAATTAACGGTCTGCTACAAAAAAAATCAAAGATAAGAGGAATGGGGTCGACAGGTGCAGAAAAATAGATAAAGCAAAGAAAGGGGGATTGGTTAATGATAACAATGAAAGCTGAAGAAGGCAGGCAGTTATGTGAAGAAAAAATATTTCCGCGAAACTTTACCAGGTTTGGTTTAGATGTGAACCCTATTGTGTCTTTTGCAAGTGGCTTTTTTGTAGTAGTCTTTTCCTTGTTTGCACTTTTAAATTTAGATCTGGCAAGCAGGTTGTTTGAAGCCATGAATGAAGCCATTGTAACGAATTTTGACTGGGTTTTCATTTTATCCAGTAATTTTTTTATCATAGTTTGCCTGTTCCTGGCCTTATCCAGGTTGGGCACGGTTAGAATTGGAGGTGTTCATGCCCAGGTAGAGTTTACCAATTTTGCCTGGTATTCGATGCTGCTTTCTGCCGGTATGGGCATAGGCTTGATGTTTTGGGCAGTGGGTGAACCCCTGCATCATTTTGCTAATACTCCTCCTATCTTTGGCAGCCCTGAGGCAGCCCACACCTCTTTGGCGACCACTTTTTTCCACTGGGGATTACATCCCTGGGGGATATATGCTTTAATGTCTCTGGGACTGGCATTTTTTGCCTTTAATAAACAGTTACCCTTATCTTTGCGGTCTGTTTTTTATCCTTTGCTGAAAGATAAAATTTGCGGCCCTCTGGGGGACTTAATTGATACTTTTGCGGTGTTGTCGGTACTGTTTGGGCTGGCTACCTCCTTGGGACTTGGCATTCAGCAGATCAACAGTGGACTGGATTACATGACTGGAGTCGGCTTCTCGGTAAGCATACAGATAATTTTAATAGCTTTAATAACTTTGATTGCTATTATTTCTGTTTTGGCAGGTATTGATAAAGGTATTAAGTTTTTGGCTACCCTTAATATGAAAATTGCCCTTGTTTTTATGGTAATTATTTTCCTTTTGGGTCCGACAGGTTATATACTGCGTCTTTTTTCCAATTCTCTGGGCTTATACATTGGCAATATTGTGGCAGACTCGTTTTATATAGCTGTGGGTGATGGTTCGTGGCAGGGTAGTTGGTCAATTTTTTATTTGGCCTGGTGGATTTCCTGGTCACCTTTTGTGGGGATGTTTATTGCCCGGATTTCCAAAGGGAGAACAGTGCGGGAGTTAATTCTGGGGGTCCTAATTGTTCCTTCATTGCTCTCCTTTTTTTGGCTCTCTGTGTTTGGAGGAACGGCTATATCAATAGATCAGGCTATGGGTGGCTCCCTTTTTGAGGTGGTCCGGGATGATCTTCCCGTGGCGCTCTTTGAGATGATTAGCTTTTTAAGTGTGCCGGTGTTGGCGGATCTGGCGAGGATGGCCATGTTTATTCTGGCTACAGTTCTTGTAATCGTCTATTTTATAACCTCTTCCGATTCAGGTTCTCTGGTGGTAGATAAGATGACTTCTGGCGGGAAGATCAATACCCCGGCCAAACAGCGGGTTTTCTGGTGTTCCCTGGAAGGATTGATTGCCGCAGTGCTGCTTATAATCGGCGGGGAACAGGCCCTGGAAGCTTTGCAAACCGCGGTAATAAGTGCAGGACTTCCTCTCTCTATTATACTGGTTGTTATGACCATTTCGCTTGTAAAAGGGCTGGAAGCTGCACATACTAAACAAATGTGGGTTTTAGATGCTAAAAGGTTTGAAAGGTTTATTCATGCACGTTCCGAGGAGGAGGAAACGGAAGGTGAATAAGACAGGGTTATTTGTTTCCAGGACTTATATTACTATAAAAATTAATTGGGAGGTTTGGATAAAATGCCTAGTTGCCAGGTAAAAGGAGTAGAAATAAGCTATCTGGAAGTTGGCCAGAAGTCAAGTTCGCTTAAAAACCTCATTTTTATCCACGGAGCCGGGGGAAATTCGGGGCGCTGGATAAACCAAATTGAACAACTTGGGAAACAGCACCCTGAACGATATTATGCTATTGCACCAGATCTACCCGGTCATGGTCAGTCTGGCGGGGAGGCTTGCGGGCAGATTTTTCTTTACCGGGAATGGATAAAGGAAATTGCTGAGGCTGTGGGAATGGGCAGGATAGTAGTTGTGGGACATTCTATGGGCGGAGCTGTTGCGCTGGACTTTGCCTTGAAATACCCTCAGTTTGCTGCAGGGCTAATTATTATCGGTTCCGGAACCCACTTTGAAATTGGCCAAACCCAGCTGGAAGCTTATAGAAGGGGAGAATATACCATGGAACAGGTACGTGCCAGTTTTGCCTCATCTTCACCAACACACCTTGTGCAGAAAATATTTCAAGACGCCCGGCAGAGTGATCCCTGGGCGCGCTATCTGGATTTTTTGGCCTGCGACCGCTTTCAGGTGGAAGATCTTCAAAATATTGTTGTTAAAACACTTATCATCTGTGGTGCTGAAGATATTAATACCCCGCCAATACTTTCTGAGCAACTGGCGGATAAGATAAACGGTGCTGAATTGCGTATAATTGACAATGCAGCTCACCAGGTTATGCTGGAACAGCCGGAGATTGTTAATAAGCATATCATCCACTTTTTAGAAGAAAAACAGTAGCATCCTTATCAGCTTTTTGCTGAGGGGAAAGATCAGCGCTGCTCTAAAGGGATATAGCTGCTCTTGGGCATAACGTTTTTATAGGCGGGGCGGATGATTTTTCCGCCACTTACTATTTCTTCTATCCTGTGGGCCGACCATCCGGGAATTCTGGACATGGCAAAAATTGGCGTAAATAACTCCACGGGGATGTTTAACATTTGATAAACAAATCCGGAAAAAAAGTCTACATTTACAGGAATAGGTTTATCAATGTTCAGTTCTTCAGCAATTACCCGGGGAGCTATTTTCTCGATAACACTGTATAACATGTATTCCTCGTCCATACCTTTTTCATGCGAAAGTTCCCTGGCTTTTTCTTTTAATAGAAGTGCCCGCGGATCGGAGAGGGTATAAACAGCATGTCCTATACCGTATATTAACCCTTTTCCATCAAAAGCCTTTTTCCGAATAATTTTAACCAGGTAATCTTCAATCTCTTTTTCATTGTTCCAGCTATGGACATGCTTTTTAATATCTTCAATCATATTGATTACCTTAATATTTGCTCCGCCGTGTTTGGAACCTTTTAGAGCTCCTATAGCTGCCGCAATTACCGAGTATGTGTCCGTATCTGTCGAGGAAATTACATGGGTTGTAAAAGCCGAGTTGTTTCCCCCGCCGTGCTCGGCATGTAGAATCAGGGTGAGGTCAAGTATTTCTGCTTCCAGTTTGCTATATTGGTTGTCAGGTCTGATCATGTGCAAAAAATTTTCAGAGGGACTCAAGTCTTTTTGAGGTTTATGAATATATAAGCTCTTGTCACCAAAGAAGTGTGCCCTGGCTTGGTACCCGTAAGCAGCCATTGTCGGGAAACGCGCAATAAGTTCAATGGACTGCCTGAGAACGTTTGCAACACTGGTTTCTTCCGCTTCTTCGTCATAGGAATAGGCGACCAATACACTTCTGGCAAGCTTGTTCATGATATCTTTGCTGGGCGCTTTTAAAATCATATCTTCGTTGAAACCGGCGGGAAGAGTTCTGCTTTCTCCCAGTAATTCTCTAAAATGTTTGAGCTCTGTGGCATTCGGCAATTTACCAAATAACAGCAGAAAGCAAATATCATCAAAGCCGTGCCTCTGCTCTTCCTGGAAACCTCTTACCATGTCCTTAATCTCAACACCACGGTAGTACAGCTTTCCTTCCTGGGGTACTATTTCCCCTTCGTCCAGAATGTAGGCGCGTACTTCTCCGATTTCTGTGAGACCTATTAAAACTCCGGTGCCGTCGCTGTTTCTTAAGCCCCGCTTGGTATTATATTTTTCGTATAATTGCGGGTTAATATAGCTGTTTCTTTCCGCTGTGCTGGCTAATTCGGTAAATAGATCATGCTTGAAAAGGTCAGTATTGGGCTGGTTGGTTTCCATTTTATTTTTCTCCTTGGCATACAGAAATATACCAAGCCTGTAAATATTTACAGGCTTGGTAGTTAGCCCCGGTTATGTTTTTACAAAAAACGAATCCCCATAAGCAAATTGGTCTTATTGCACTGGCATTTGCATCTGCTGCTGCATTTGTTGTAATTCGTACATCTCTCGTAACTCTTCTTCGGAAAAAATCAGTTCTTCGGGATCAAGATTTTCATCTAAATAATTTTCCAGGTAGGTCTGGGTAGGCAGATGTTTGACAATCTCTTCTTCCAATTCCTCCCTGGTTATACCTCTTGCTTCCATCTGGTGCTCCAGCATCTCTTCTCCACCGAATTGTTGGGCAATTTGCTGATACTGTTCCTCAATGTCTGCATCACTTACAGTGATATCCTCTTTTTCTACTCTTTGCTTTAATACAACCTGGGTAATAAGGTTTTCCAGAATTTGTTCTCTTTGCTGTTCTATCATAGCAGAGATTTCATCGCTTTCAGTATCCATTCCTTGCATTTCCATCTGCTGTATTTGTTCTTGTTCTATTTCCAACAATTCCTCTTTTTTGATCTCTTCGCCGTTAACTGTTGCTATAGCGGCTTCTTCATCACCCTGGCCGATTACTTCCAGGAATTTTTCAATTTCACTCTCTGCTTTAAGCTCTTCCAGGTGCTGCAGCAGTAGTTCTTGTTCTTTCTGCTGTGTTAACTGTTCCTCCAGGTAAGGCCTGGCTTCTTCAAAACCATCTACCTCTTCCTCGCCGTTCAAGGCAATTTCTTCTTCATCGTTTACTACAATTTCTTCTTCACCATTTCCTGCCATTCCGAATATATCAGGCGTATAGTTAATGAAATATGCGCCAAATGCTAATCCTACCGCTAGAGCAATAGCAGCGATAATGATTGCTTTTTTATTCGATGAGTTTTCCTTTTTCTCCTCACTTGGTTTGTCGCTATCTTCATTATCGGTTATGCCATTATTTTCATTTTCAGTATCCATGATGACCTCCCACCCTGATTTTATAACCAACTTGATTAACCATTGGATACCCATTGTAACAGAGTTTATTTTGTTAATCAATAGGCCTAATTGCCTCAGAAAAAAAGTACTCGAAATTACTTCGTTGCCTTATAATTAAAAAGTACTCCGAAAAAGTGGCGTATTGTCTCATGCCAAAACTTATCTTTTCATTGACAGTAAACAGGGGCTGTGTTAACTTATGCACAAATCTAGCAAAGCGAACTTTGTAAAGAAGGGAATAACTGGTGCCTAAATATTTCAAAATTATCTTTTTATTACTGGTTTTTATAATTGCGTTGGCAGTTTTTTGCTTATTACTTTTCTCTCCTGAGTTTTTGAAAAAAACTTTTTTTGAAGGACAGCCGCAAACATACACCGAAGAGGATATTGATAAAAGGCGTTACCCCGAGTCCTCTGAAATAGTGCAGGAGCTATTTAAGCTGGAAAAACTTCTCGAAAAACCTATTCCCGAAAACGAAGAAAGCCTGCTTGCTTTTGCAGATCGGGAAGATGCTATCGGTTACACTGCAGCACTGGCGTTGGCCCGTTTTTATGCTGAGGACGGGCGGGATGCCAGGCCACTTTTCCTAAAAGCCCTTAATCTGTACAAGACTACCAATGTAGAAAAAGAATTGGCTGCCTATCTTAAAGAAATGGGTTATGAGGAAGAGGCCAGGGCAAAATATTATCAACTGCTGCCTGATAGTGATGCTAAGGACAATCTGCTTAAACTTGGCGTTACTCCTTTAGATATTAGCTACTCACTATATGATGGTGCGCATTTTAGGGAACTGGCAAGCTTTTTGGAGCCTTATCTGGACGATTTTGAGATTGAAGAACTGCGTTATTTGCTTGCAGCTGCTCTTGTCAATACAGGAGAATATGCAAAAGCGCTCCCCCTATTAGAAGATTTAATGCAGGCAGATGCATTGTTTCTGGAGACAGACAATGAAGCAGATAGGCGCAGTATCGAATGGTATTATGCTCGCACTCTGGAAGCGGTAGGGGAAACTGCAAAGGCACTTTCCTTGTATGAAGAAATTGGCCGGGAAGGCAGCTACCGTAAGGGAATAATCTATAATGCTAGAGATAATAAAGCGGATGCAGCGGAAGCTTTTAGTACTTCTCCAGAACAAGCGGGACGGTGGTGGGGCGCAAGGTTGTGGGAAGAATTGGGGCAAACTCAACAGGCACTCCCTATTTACATGCAGCTGGCCCGCGAAGAAGGTTATGTGCAAGATGATGCTGCTTATAGGGCTTATCTGCTTCTTTCCAGGGACGAAGACCCCCGGGCCGATGAGTTTTTAGAATATCTTGCTGCAGAGCCGGCATGGCTGACCAGATTAGGTAAAGAGCCCCTTTGGGAGACAAAGGAACCTTTGCCACCGGTAAATCCTTCTTTTATTAGTAGAGCAGAAGCATACCGGGAACATGGAAGAGACGAAATGGCTGCTTTGGAATTGGCTATTGGGGAAGCACTTGCTTCACCGAAAGAGTTTCTGGCTCTTGGAAATTGGCATCTGCAGCAGGAAAATTATTTTAAAGCGGTGAGATTAGGAATAGAGTTATTAGAGGAGCATCCCTGCCCTGAGAGTTATCGGCTCGCTTTCCCCAGACCTTATAAGGAAGAGGTGGAAAAAGCAGCGGAAGAATACCGACTTGCTCCCCATCTTATTTGGGCGGTAATGCGTGAAGAAAGCCATTTTCGGCCTGCCGTAATTTCGCCGGCAGATGCAAGAGGTTTAATGCAGGTGATGCCTTCCACTGGTCAGGATATTGCCGAGCGTGAGGGAATGGAAATAAGCTTGACAGACCTTTTTGATCCGGAACTGAACATCAAGTTCGGGGCTTGGTACCTTCGTGCTATGCTGGACAGTTTCGATGAAGACTATGATAGAGCTTTAGCGGCTTATAATGCCGGGCCCAGTAATGTACGGCGGTGGGGCAGTAGTCCTTTGGGGGAGGAGGATGGCGGTTTTCCTACAGCTATAACTTATAGAGAAACGAGGCAGTATGTTACCAGGGTAATGAATACTTTCCTGACCTACGACTGGCTTTATAATTGAGGGTTTTTTATCTTTTGAAGTTCTTTGGCGGCAATCTCCTTTGCCAGATCCGTAAAAAACCAATGCTTGATAAATTGTTGCAGCATTTTCCGGTATTCTACCCGCTCTATTGCGAAACGTTCAGCATCAATGGAAAAGCCTTCTGGAGAAAAACGGAAAAGCTTGTCGGCATCTTTAACGATTTTCTCCTCCAGGGAGATTGCCTTTTCGCTGGAATCATGGCTTTCGATAATCCGGCATATTTCCAATCTGTTCTCTTCTTTTACAGAGGTTTGTTTCAATAGCCTGGCGGCAATTTTTGCACCTTCCACTTCGTGAATACGCCGGATATTTTCATCAATTTTTCTTGGTCCGAACGCTAACAAGTGTTGTTCTGTGGGAACGGCACTCCAGCCCACATCGTGCAGGATGATAGCAGGCATAACAATTTCTGGATCTCCGCCCAGTTTTTCCAATAATTGCTGGGCAAAATTATAGCAGATTTCTGTATGCACCTGGTTGTGCCTGACAGTTAAATAAGGTTTTGCCAGCTCGAAGAGTTCATTCCATTTATCATCATCATAGGACATAGTTTTTCTCCTTTATTTCATAAGGAGCGGAGCTTGAAGCGCTGTATTTTGCCGGTGGTGCTTTTCGGCAATTCGGCAGCTATTTCGATCCAACGTGGATACTTGTACTTGGCCAGCCTTTCCAGAACCCAGTTTTTTAGCTCCTCCTCCAGATTTTCCACCCTCTCATGACTTTCGCGGAGTACTACAAAGGCTTTCGGCTTTATCAGGTTGTTTTCGTCAGCTTGCCCTATTACAGCAGACTCAAAGACAGCTGGGTGACTGTTAAGGCAATTTTCAATTTCCACCGGAGATACCCAAATCCCGCCGACTTTTAACATATCGTCAGACCTTCCTGCACACCAGTAGTATCCATCTTCATCCACGTAAAATTTGTCTCCCGTATTTATCCATTCCCCCTGCATGGTTATGCGTGTTTTTTCGCGTTTACGCCAGTATTGCTGAGCTGCGCTGTCACCTTTAACCAGCAGTGTCCCTATTTCACCCTGGGGCACTTCGTCTCCCTGGTCATCTACCAACTTCAATTCATATCCCGGAACCGGTTTGCCGGTGGAACCTGGTTTTATTTCGCCGGGACGGTTGGAGAGGAAGATATGAAGCATTTCACTCGACCCCATGCCGTCTAAAATATCTATCCCAAAACGTTTTTTCCAGCGGTGGTAGAGATCCTCCGGCAGCGCTTCCCCTGCTGATACACATATTCTTACAGAAGATAATTCGTGGTTTCCGTTAGGGTCAGGGGTTGTTCCTGTTTCCTGATCTTGATGTTCTTTATACTTCAACATCTGCCCATAAAGGGTGGGAACACCGAAAAACACCGTGGGGCGGTAATATTCCAGGTTTTTGAAAACATTTTCCGGTGAAGGGGGACGAGAGTCCAGGACGGCGGAAGCTCCTACAGAGAGAGGGAAGTACATACCATTTCCCAAACCGTAGGCAAAAAACAGCCTGGCCGGGGAATAGCAGATATCTTCTTCAGTCAATTCCAGCACCTCTTTTGCATAATTATTAGAGGTAACGACCATGTCATACTGGGAATGAATGGCTCCTTTTGGAGGTCCTGTAGAACCTGAGCTGTAAAGCCAGAAACCTACATCATCTTTAGTTGTGCGTGCGGTTTTGAGCATGGTAGGGGCCTGCCTGTACTTTTGCTTGAAAGGAATATGAGCCCCATTAATCTCCGAGATGACTATTAGATCACGCAAATAATATAATTCTCCCTTAATGTTTTGTACAACGGGCTGCATTTCATCAGAAATTACGAGTGCTCGCACACGGCTGTCGTTAAGATAATATTCGTAATCTTCAGGGGTGAGCATGGTGTTAACCGGTATGGGCACCGCCCCAATTTTAATAGCCCCCCAAAATACTGCGTAAAATTGTGGAACATCCAGCATGATAATAAGTATTTTGTCGTCGATTCTCAGGCCGAGTTCCCTAAATCCATTGGCAGTCTTATTTGCCATTTTGTGGATATCATTATAAGAATAATTGCGGTGTGCCGTATAAACGGCGACTTTATGTCCCCGACCCTGCCTGATGTTACGATCCAAAAAATAGTCAGCGGCATTAAAAAATTCCTGTTCTACCCCATGCACGGTTTAAACGCCTCCTCTTTGCGCCAAGAGAGAATATTTAGAAACTTCTGTTTGATAAAAAAGCGACTCTCCATCTAAAAGAGCCGCCTGCCTTAATGGTGGTACGCCCGCAGGGATTCGAACCCCGACTTCAGGCTCCGGAGGCCTGCGTGATATCCCTTTCACCACGGGCGCAGGGTATTTTTATGATATCATCGACTTCGAAAAAAGTCAAACTTACGAGTTAGGGAGACAGAGTAATAAGCAAAGAAGAGCAAGATGGAGAAGGTTCGAAGATTGCTTGGCAGGGTAAGGTGATACCGTGAAAAAATATTCCATCCCCGGGCAGGAGATCCGTATTTTCACATGGAACTATTGATAATCGCCAAAAAGAAGGGAAGGCATCTTATTTGTTATTTCCAGAAAGCAAAACGGTACCGATTAATATTAATACGCATATTTTGCCAACTACCAAGTTCAAGACCATTATTATAACCGTATTTATCCAGCAAATATTGGATAAAGAGCTTGCTGCCAGAACAGCTCTTATACCGGCGGTGCTGGAAAGGGGGACCAGTGGTTGCCCAACTTACCGTGACTTGAGAAAGCGTTTGGAAGAATTGTACGGAGCTGAGCTTACCGCAGATGTTTCTAAAAAGGGCGAAAAACATGTTCTGACCTTTTCCCTGGAGGTTATTAATGACAAGTTTGTGCCGGGGGAAAAGCTGTTGCGCCGGGGATTGGAATTGTTAAAAGATGTTCTTGCTGATCCGCTGCTGGAAAATGGGACTTTTAAAAGCAGCTATGTTGAACAGGAAAAGCGACAACTGGAAAAAGAGATCAACAGTTTGATCAATGACAAAATCAGTTATGCTTTAGAGCGCTGTATCCAGAACATGTGTTACAGTGAGAGGTTTGGGGTTTTTAAATATGGCGCTGTATCTGATTTAGAAAAGATTACACCGGAGACACTTTATCAGTACTATGTCAATCTACTTGCTGAAAATCCTATCGATATTGTCATAGTGGGGGAGGTAGAACCAGAAAAAACTTACTCACTGGTTGAAGATATTTTTTCTTTTTCAAGGTCTTCCCGGTTAAAAGAGATACCCCCTGCAGAGGCAAAGAACGTTCCGGCAGAAATTCGCTATTTTCAGGAAAAGCTTCCGGTAAACCAGGGCAAGCTTAACTTGGGCTATCGTACTAACTTTGCTTATAGCGACGATGAATATCTGGCCCTCTTGTTTTACAACGGTATTTTGGGAGGGTTTCCCCATTCAAAGCTGTTTCAAAATGTCAGGGAAAAAGCCAGCCTGGCTTATTATGTCTTTTCCCGTTTGGAAAAGCACAAGGGTATTCAGCTGATTGGTTCTGGCATAGATGTTGAAAATTATGAACTAGCCTTGGAGATTATTGAAAAACAGGTGGAGCTTGTTAGGCATGGAGAGATTTCCCAAGAAGAGATGGAGAATACCAGAATAGGCCTTATTAACCAGTATAAAACAATAGGTGACAGTCCATATAATTTGGTGAATTTTTTCCTGGATGGTTTGGTAGGTGAAAGTGCAAAAGGGCTGGAATATTACATAGAGGGCTTGCAAAGTGTAAAGAAAGATGATGTAGTAGAAATAGCCCAAAAAGTATATCTGGATACCGTTTATTTTTTGCGCTCTCCGGATGGCGAAGAAAGGGGCGAAACAGTATAAATGCAGTTTAAGGTTAAGGAAAATAAAGGCCTGGGGGAAAAAGTATATCATACCGTTCTAAATTCCGGGCTATCTCTCTTTGTATTACCCAAGCAGAGTTTTAGTAAAAAATACGCCATTTTTTCTACCAGATTTGGTTCAATTGATAACAGTTTTTCCCTAGAAGGAAACGGTGAAAAACATTTGAAGGTGCCTGATGGTGTGGCTCATTTCCTGGAACACAAGCTTTTTGACCAGGAGGATGGCAACGCTTTTGATCATTTTGCTGCTTACGGAGGTTCTCCTAACGCTTATACCAGTTTTACGCAGACCACATATCTTTTTTCCTGTACAGACTTTTTCCCGGAAAACTTTAACTTGCTGCTGGATTTTGTGCAAAGCCCTTATTTTACTGAAGAAAGTGTGGCAAAAGAACAGGGAATCATTCAGCAGGAGATACGTATGTACCAGGATAATCCAGACTGGCGTGTTTTTTTCAATCTTTTAGAGTCTCTTTACAGTGAACATCCTGTCCGTAACGATATAGCCGGAAGCGTGGAAAGCATTAGTTTTATAACCAAGGATATTTTATATACCTGTTACAACACTTTCTATCATCCTTCCAACATGGCAATTTTTGTAACAGGTGACCTTTCTCCGCAGGAGGTTCTGGCACTTGTGGAGAGGAACATGGCTGGAAAGAGCTTTTCTCAGCCTGAGAACATACAAAGAGATTATCCCATGGAACAACCGGAAGTCCAACGTAAAGAAGTCTCCCAGGAGCTTTCCGTTTCTCAACCTATTATCAATATCGGGTTTAAGGATACATATAATTACCTGGACGGTAAAGAGCTTCTCTTCCGCGATTTGGCCTGTGAGCTGATGCTGGAATTGATCTTTGGGAAAAGTGAGTCATTTTATAACCGCCTTTACGATGAGGAAATTATTGATGATCTTTTCTCTGCTGATTATATAGCTGAGTGTACTTATGGTTATACTCTCATAAGTGCCAGGACAAATGATCCTGACAGGCTTCACCATGAAGTTCTAATGGAGATAGAGCAGGTTAGAAAAAGGGGATTAAATGAGGAAGATTTTAACAGGCATAAACGTAAGTTAAGAGGAGAGCTACTGCGAAGCTTTAATTCTTTAGAATTTATCGCAAATAATTATCTAGCTTATAAATTCCGAGGAATAGAGTTTTTTGATATTGTTGATCTCCTCCAAGATATCACCCTTGAGGATCTGGAAAAAATGTTGGCCGAACATTTACAAGAGAAATACCATGCTATATCTGTTATCAAACCATATTCCGGTTAAAAAGTATACAAGGCACTGAAAATGCTGTATTTACAAGGTAAGCAATGTTTGCAGGGTATTAATTATTAAAGTCCAAACACTTCGTTGTACTTTGTAGGAGGAGGATGCTTTAGATGAGAAAAGTTGGCATTATAACGGACAGCGCTGCGGATTTGCCACCTGAGGTTTTGCAAGAGCAGAAGATCAAGGAAATTCCTTTGAAAATTACCTTTGGAAGGGAAATTTTTCGAGACGGCATTGACCTATCTCCCGCTGAATTTTACAATAAAATGGAAGAATCAACAGAAATGCCTACTATCTCCTCTCCCAGTGCCAGGGAATTTTTGGAGGCCTTTGAACGTTTGAAGGAGGAAGGATACGATGGGGCTGTTTGTATAATTGCCAGTAATAATATCGTCAAGGTTTTTAATGCGGCCTGTGAGGCTAGAGATCTGGCCCTTCCCTTTCCTGTTATGGTTGTAGAAAGTCATGCCGCCACAATGAACCAGGGCTTCCTGGTATTGGAAGCTGCACGAGCTGCAGACCAGGGATTTGCTATCGGAGAAATTGTAGAACGCCTGTGGCAAATTCGTCCGCACATCCGCTTCTGGGGAGTGGTTAGTGTTTTGCATTTTATGGTTCGAGCTTGTAAGATAAGCAAGGGTTCTGCTTTTATGCGAGCTTTATTCAACGTTAAACCGATCATTACCATTGATGAGGAAGGGGCAGTTGATTCGGTGGACAAGGTGAGGTCTTTCCAGCAGGGGATGGCATATCTGCTGCGCGAGATAGAAAAGGAAACGTCACGTGATGGCAAGCTTCACGTGGCAGTTTTACATGCGGGCGAAAAAGAAAAAGCCGAAAGCCTGCTGGAAGAGATCTCCAGCAGGCATGACTGTTTTGAAAAATATTTGTGTGATCTTACGCCAGCTATCGGTAGCTTTACTGGGCCCGGGGTCGCCGGGGTAAGCTATTATATTGAAAAGTAAATATGGAGCTGAGACGATGAACTTAGATGCCAATCTGTTTTCAGTAGATGAAACTCTTGAATTAAGGAGAAAAGAAGTTGTAGGGCTATATAAAAAATATGTACATCATGGTAGAGCTTCTTCACAGGCGCTGCTTAATTTGGATACTAATTTTGTAAAAGCTGAAGACTGTATAGTTTGGGACGAGGATGGACGTGAGTACCTGGATTTTGTGGGAGGTTATGGTTCCTTAAATCTGGGGCACAATCACCCTGCAGTTTTAGGAGCTTTACGCAAAGTCGAAGACGCGCCTGTGATGATGCAGTCTGCTCTCTCCAAGTTTGCCGCAGTGCTTGCTCATAATCTCGCCCAGATCACACCTGGGGCCTTGCAGAATTGTTGGTTTTGCAGTACCGGAACAGAGGCAGTTGAAGGTGCTCTTAAGTTGGCCCGCCTTTATACGGGTAAAAAAAACATTATATACTGCCAGGGAGGTTTTCATGGCAAAACCCTGGGCTCTCTTTCCGTAACGGGTAAGAAAAACTACCAGCAGCCTTTTGAACCTCTGGTTCCTGGCTGCATTTCTATTCCATTTGGGGATCACGAAGTCCTTGAAAAGGTCTTACAAGAACATGAAGCTGCAGCTTTTATCGTGGAACCTATTCTTGGTGAAGGCGGTATTATTCTTCCTCCTGACGGATATTTGAAAGAGGTGCGGCGGTTATGCAGCAGGTATGAAACTCTTTTTATTCTGGATGAGATCCAAACCGGATTGGGCCGCACGGGGACACTTTTTGCCTGTGAGCATGATGAGATTGTTCCTGATGTTATGGTCTTATCTAAGTCGCTGGGTGGTGGGGTTGTCCCCATTGGGGCTTATATTACCACAGCCCCCATCATGAAGAATGCTTATGGCAGCAGCATAGAAAAAATTACTATGCTGACCAGCACTTTCGGCGGTAACACTCGCAGTACAGCTGCGGCCATTGCAGCCGTAGAAACTATTGTCAGAGAAAAACTCCCGCAACAGGCTGCCGAAAAAGGTTCCTACTTTTTGAATAAATTACAGGGCTTACAGGAGAAGTATGATATTATAAAAGAAGTAAGAGGCAGGGGACTTTTAATTGGGTTAGAGTTGGCCCAGGAAGGGGGTTTGCTGGATTATCTTTCTGCAGGCTCTCTTAAAAAGCTTTCCAGCGAATATCTTTCATCGATGGTTGGAGCAGAACTGCAGGCAAAGTATGGAATAATAACCTTGTTTACTACCAATAACCCTAACGTGCTCAGGTTGGAACCACCCTTAACAGTTACTTATGAACAGTTAGATCAAGCAGTAGATGCTTTTGACAAACTTTTTTCCAGGTATAAAAGTTTCCTAAAAATTGCATTTAGAAGCAGTAGAAGTGCAATCTCTTCTTTTTTCCGGAAGTAACTCAAGCGGATTTTCCGTTGTTTTCTTCCCCTGGCATAACTTAGGAAAGGGGTTAATACAATAATGGGTACAAATGAAAAAGAATTTGTTAAGGAGATTACTCCTCGCAACGAAGATTTTTCTCAATGGTACCTGGACATCGTCTTGAAGTCAGAGATGATGGATTATGCACCTGTAAAGGGTTGTATGGCTATTCGTCCCTATGGTTATGCCATCTGGGAAAATATCCAGCAACTGCTGGACAGGCGCATTAAAGCTACAGGCCATGAGAATGCATATTTCCCTCTTTTTATTCCAGAGTCACTGCTGCAGAAAGAAGCTGAGCATGTGGAAGGATTTGCTCCGGAAGTGGCCTGGGTTACTCATGGTGGAGGCGAGAAGCTAACAGAACGTCTGGTGGTAAGACCTACCTCGGAAGCAATTATTTGTCAAATGTATTCCCGGTGGATTCAATCCTGGAGAGATCTTCCTCTGCTTATTAATCAGTGGTGCAACGTGGTGAGATGGGAAAAGAATACACGCCCCTTTTTAAGAACTTCCGAATTTTTATGGCAAGAAGGCCATACGGTGCACTGCACTGAGGTGGAAGCGGAAGAAGAAGCTCTTAAAATGCTTGGGGTTTATAAGGAGTTTGCGGAGACAGAACTGGCTATTCCTGTTATTTCAGGTCTCAAATCGGAACGGGAAAAGTTTGCCGGGGCAATGCGAACCTATACTATTGAAGCTCTTATGGCTGATGGAAGAGCCTTACAGGCAGGAACATCGCATAACCTGGGGCAGCATTTTGCAAAAGTGTTTGATATCCAGTTTCTGGATAAAGATGATGAGTTGAAGTACCCCTGGCAAACTTCATGGGGAGTTTCAACCAGGCTTATAGGAGCACTTATTATGGTTCATGGGGATGACCGTGGACTGAAACTCCCCCCCCGCGTGGCTCCTTTGCAAATAGTGGTAGTACCAATTTTTACTAAAAAAGGTCGAGAAGAAGTACTGCAAAAGGCGAAAGAAATTACAGCTTTACTGGGGGAGAACTTTCGCGTTAAGCTTGACGAACGCGAAGGCTATTCTCCCGGGTGGAAATTCAATGAGTGGGAGATGAAAGGTGTTCCGCTTCGTTTAGAAATAGGCCCTAAAGATCTACAGAACGACGGAGTAACAGCGGTGAGAAGAGAGACAGGTGAGAAAAGCTTTATACCGGAAAAAGTGCTTGCGGAGAGGATTCCCGAGCTGTTGGAAGAGATTCAGGGGGAGCTTTTACGGCAGGCCCAGCAGTTTCGAGAAGAAAAGACGCATTTGGTTTCCGATTATACAGAATTTAAAAGGATTCTGGAAGAAGAACGGGGTTTTCTGCTGACACACTGGTGTGGGGATCCTTCTTGTGAGGAAAATATAAAGGAAGAAACAAAATCCACGATTAGGTGTTTGCCCTTTGAGGTAAGCGGCAAGATTAGTAAAACGGGGCCCTGTGTCAGGTGTGGGAAAGAAGAAGGAGCCCCTGTTTATTTTGCCCGGGCCTACTGATCGATTAATTATCAAAATTGCTTTATAGGAGGTGTTTTCGGCCTGTTTTTGCAGGTCGCGCTTTTATGAAAAGCAAAGTTTATTTTTCAGAAAGAAGGTCGACGTCCGGTCGCAAAAGTTTGGCTGTAAAATTGGGCAAGCTGTTTGACCGTTTGGGTTATAAAGATGTGATGGAAAAAGGTGAATTGGTGGCGGTTAAGCTCCATTTTGGCGAACGAGGTTTGACTACGTTTATTAATCCGGTCTTTGTCCGTGTTGTTGTAGAGCGGCTCCTTAAAAAAGGCCTAAAACCTTTCCTGACCGATACAAACACTCTTTATATTGAAAGCAGGCACAATGCTGTTGACCATCTGCAAACAGCTGTGCGTCATGGCTTTGGTTTTGCCACAACAGAGGCCCCAATTATTATTGCCGATGGGCTAAGAGGCCTTGATTCTAAAGACGTTTCTCTTTCAGGAAAGCACTTTGAGACGGTAAAGATAGCTCAGGCCATCCTGGATGCTGATAGTATGGTAGTTCTTTCCCATGTAAAGGGTCATGTCATAAGTGGGTTTGGAGGGGCCCTTAAAAATTTAAGCATGGGCTGCAGCAGCAGGGCCGGCAAACATATGATGCATGCTGATATGGTGCCGGAAGTGCAGGAGGATAAGTGCAGGGGAGATGCTGTCTGTGTACACCACTGCCCTGCTCACTGCATAACTATGGTAAACAAAAAGGCTGTGATAGATAAGGAACTGTGTATCGGTTGCGGAGAATGCGTAGCAGCATGTCCTCATGAAGCTATTAAAGTCGATTGGACTGAAGATGGAAATCTCATGCAGGAGAGAATGGCTGAGTTTGCCTTAGGAGCAGTGCAGGATAAAAGAGATAAGTGCTGTTTCATTAATTTTTTAATGGATATTACTCCCCACTGTGATTGTCACGATTGGAGTGACAGCCCTTTTGTTCCCGATATCGGTATTTTAGCTTCTTGTGACCCTGTAGCCATTGATCAGGCTTCAGTGGACATGATAAATGACCAACATGGCCTTGCCAATTCCAAGTTGAGCGGAAGTTACTTGCAGGGAGAAGATAAGTTTGCCAACCTGTTTCCAGGATGTGACTATACCAGGCAGCTGGCGCATGCCGAAAATATGGGGCTTGGTAGCAGGGAATACGAACTCATAAAGGTCGGATGATAGTTGAATAATGAGCTGCAGTCAAACGCAGTGCAGCGATACCGCCAGGGGAAAAAGGCCCTCATTTTAAATATCTTGATAAATTTATCACTTGCTCTTTTTAAAGGCATTATTGGGTTTTTTGCCCGCAGTCAGGCCATGATCGCTGATGCTTTTCATTCCTTTGGGGATCTTTTGGTAAACCTGGTGGTGTTGGCCGGGCTAAAGACTGCGTACAAACCGGCTGACGAGGGCCACCCATATGGGCATGGTAAAGCAGAGACTTTGGCCCAAAACGTTGTCGGACTGTTAATCATTGCTACCGGCGGATATCTTATTGTTAGTTCTTTTCTTTCTTTAAGGGATGAACTGTTGGAACCTCCAGCGTCTTTTGCCCTGGTAGCTGCTGTTGTCTCCATCGTGGTGAAAGAATTTCTTTTTCGTTATATGTGGAAGTTGGGCAAAAGGGTTAATTCTCGGGCGTTGTTGGCTAATGCCTGGGATCATCGAAGTGACGTGCTTTCGTCAACCGCCGCCCTGGTCGGAATCGGTGGAGCACGGGCGGGTGCTTATATGGGTTACCCCCCCTTATATTACCTGGACCCCTTGGCCGGCGTTATTGTATCAGTCCTGATCGTATATATGGGAGTTGGGATTATGCGTGATGCCGGCAACGAGCTGATGGATGCGATGTGCTCACCGGAAACAATGGAGGAGATTTGTGCTGCGGCCATGGAAGTTCCACGCGTAAACGAAATACACCAAATTCGCGCCAGGAGCAGCGGTCCCTGTCTTCTGGTGGAGATGGATATAGGTATTGATGGAGGCCTTAGTGTGGAAGAAGGCCATAAGGTTGCCCATGAAGTGGAAAATAAATTGTTTCAAGTGAGAAATGATATTCTTACCCTTACAGTTCATATTGGGCCCAGCAAAAGAACGGAGAACAGATAAGTATTATTTCTGAATTTTTGCGAAAAGGCTGCAGCTCATGACTTTTTTCCAAATTATGCTTTTGGTAGCAGGATTATTATTCTTGGAAGGAGAATATTTTTTTGTAGTTTTTGTATAAGGTGCTAACAGATAGAAAAGGTTTAAAAAGGAGGTTATGGTTTTGTGCCAGTGCCAGGAAGCGGCAACTTCTGTGGAAGAGAACTTTGAGTATGAGAAAGTAGAAAGTCTGTTGCAGGATTACCTGGATAAGAAGGGGGTCATGGTCCCCATTTTACAGGCAATCCAGGAAGAATTTGGCTACCTCCCACGACCAGCCCTGGAATATGTGGCAAAAAGACTGCGTATACCGGTGAGCAAGGTTTTTGGGGTAGCCACTTTTTATGCGCAATTTCATCTTGAACCCAGGGGTGAAAATATTATCCGGCTTTGTCGTGGAACTGCTTGTCACGTCAGGGGAGTAGCTAAAGTAGCTGACAAGATGCAGGAGCATCTTGGTGTCGATGTGGGTGGTACTACGCCAGATATGAAATTTACTTATGAAGAGGTGGCTTGTATTGGTGCGTGTGGCTTAGCGCCGGTAATGATGATCAACGACCGGACCTTTGGAAAGTTGGAGCCGGATAAATTAAAGGGTATCCTGGAGCAGTTTTAATTTGCCCGGCAGAGATTGAAATGTATGCAATAAGGGGAGGGACGTTAGATGGAAAGGTTTATAGATCCTTGCTGTAAGGAATGTTTTAATAGCAAAGATAATCGCTGCGACCAGTTTGTTGAATGCTGTCTAACAGGACCCCTTTGCCATGATAGCGAAGAATGTGCGGCAAAGAGAAGGGCCATAGTCGAAAAACTTGCTCATAGTCCGGGCTACCTGGAGCAATAATCCAAGGCAGGTGGAAGGAGGGAAACAAGTGTACGAAAAACAAATTTTAATCTGTGCCGGGACAGGATGTATATCTTCCGGTGCCTACGAGGTCAAAGAAGCGCTGGATAATGAGCTGCAAAAGAATAATATGGAAGACAAAGTGCGTGTTATTCTTTCGGGATGTCACGGGTTTTGTGAAAAAGGTCCCCTGCTTATCGTCTATCCGGAAGATATTTTCTATTGTGAAGTTACCGGGGAGGATATGCCTGAACTGGTAGAACAACATTTGGTTAATGGCAACATAGTGGAAAGGCTGCTTTATAAAGATCCCAATACGGAGCAAATTGTCAGCAATCACGAAGAGATTCTTTTTTACAGCAAGCAAAAAAGATTGGTGCTGCGCAACTGTGGGGTTATAGATCCGGAGAATATTGACGAATATATCATTCGCGGCGGGTATCAAGGACTGAAAAATGCCCTGGATAAGGATCCTTCAGAGGTGGTGGAGATGATAAAAAACTCTGGCCTCAGGGGGCGCGGTGGGGCAGGCTTCCCCGCCGGCATGAAGTGGGAATTTGCTTATCGCAGCCAGGGCGATAAAAAGTATGTGGTCTGTAATGCTGACGAAGGTGATCCCGGAGCTTTTATGGACCGCAGTACGCTGGAAGGTGACCCCCATGCAGTACTGGAGGGCATTATGATTGCCGGTAAGGCCATTGGTAGTGATGAGGCTTATATTTACGTTCGGGCCGAGTATCCGCTGGCTATTAAGCGCTTAAGAACTGCCATTGCCCAGGCAGAGGAATATGGGCTTATTGGGGAAAATATTTTGAATAGCGGTTTCAACTACAAGGTTAATATAAAAGAGGGAGCCGGAGCCTTCGTTTGTGGGGAAGAAACGGCTCTATTAGCTTCCATTGAGGGAGAACGCGGGATGCCACGTCCCCGTCCCCCTTTTCCAGCTGTAAAGGGACTTTGGGGTAAACCTACCTGTATTAATAATGTCGAAACCCTGGCCAACGTGCCTCTCATTATGCGCAAAGGAGTGAAATGGTTTACTTCTGTCGGCACCGAAGGAAGCAAGGGAACTAAAATTTTTGCTCTCACCGGTAAGGTTAACAATACCGGGCTTTGTGAGGTGCCCATGGGTATAACGTTGCGTGAAGTTGTCTTTGATATTGGCGGAGGTATCCGCGGGGGCAAGAAATACAAGGCTGTTCAGATAGGTGGTCCTTCAGGAGGTTGTATACCGGAGTCACTTTTGGATCTGCCTATTGATTTTGATTCTCTTACCCAGGCAGGAGCTATGATGGGTTCTGGTGGCCTGGTGGCCATGGACGAGGAAACCTGTATGGTAGATCTTGCCCGATATTTCCTATCTTTTACCCAAAATGAATCTTGCGGTAAATGCACTCCGTGCCGTGAAGGCACCAAGCGCATGCTGGAGATTTTAGAGCGTATTACTGAGGGAAAAGGGGAGGCTGAAGATATCTCTCGCCTCGAGAAAATCGCTGTAACTGTTAAAGACAGTTCTCTTTGTGGATTGGGACAGACGGCGCCAAATCCTATACTTACCACGCTGAGGTATTTCCGGGATGAATACGAAGCACATATCTATGACCGCAGATGTCCGGCCGGGATGTGCAAGGAACTGCTCAGTTACTATATAGACCCAGAAATCTGTAACGGGTGCCGTGCCTGTACCAAGGTCTGCCCCGTTGAGGCTATAACGGGCGAAAAAAAGGAACCTCACGTAATTGATGAGGAAAAATGTATTGCGTGCGGTGCCTGCCTGGATCGTTGTAAATTTGGAGCTGTAAAGACAAAGTAACCGGTAAAGGAGGGACTGAAATGCTTTCATTAACAATAAATGGTCATGAAGTAAAAGTGGAACCGGGTAGTACCATCCTGCAGGCAGCTGAAAAGCTGGGTATATTTATACCGACTTTTTGTTATGATCCGCAGCTTGCCCAGGTGGGTGCTTGTCGTATCTGCGTAGTAGAAGTGGAGAAGGCCCGTGCTTTGGTGGCTTCTTGTTGCACTCCTGCTGCAGATGGCATGATTGTGCATACGGATAGCGAGCGTGTTTTAGCTGCCCGCCAGGCTAACTTGAGCCTGCTGTTGGCCAATCACCCCCTGGACTGTCTTACCTGTGAAAAAACTGGCGAGTGTAAGCTGCAGGATTACTGTTACCTCTACGGGGTAGACGAAAGTGATTTTGTCGGTGCGCAGAAAGACTATGATCTGGATGATACCAATCCTTTTTATATAAGGGACATGAATAAGTGCATCCTGTGCGGTCTCTGTGTGCGTATCTGTTATGATGTTAATGGAGCTGGTGCTATTGAATTTATAAACAGGGGTTTTGACTCTAAGGTTACTCCTGCTTTTGACGATCCGATGGAGTATTCTTCCTGTGTTTTTTGCGGAATGTGTGTGGATTCCTGTCCTGTAGGTGCTCTTATTCCGAAGGAGAGTATTCGACAGGCCCGTCCCTGGGAACTGAAAAGCGTAAAAACCATCTGTCCGTACTGTGGCACCGGTTGTGGTTTAGAGCTTTTGGTAAAAGACAACAAAGTAGTTAAGGTTAGGGGAGATTTATCTAATCCTGTTAGCCGGGGACAGACCTGTGTTAAAGGTCATTTCGGGATCGATTTTCTGGACAGTCCGGACCGTTTAAAGACACCCCTGGTTAAAAAGAACGGTGAATTTAGGGAGACTACCTGGGAGGATGCCTTGGAGCTGGTAGCTGCCAAACTCAAGGAGGTAAAGCCCACAGAAGTGGCAGGCTTGGCGTCGGCAAGGGCTACCAATGAAGAAAACTATCTTTTCCAGAAGCTTATCCGGTCACTAGGCAGTAATAGTGTAGACCATTGTGCCCGGCTTTGACATGCACCTACTGTAGCCGGTCTGGCTACATCTTTTGGCAGCGGTGCTATGACCAACAGTATTAGTGAGATAGAAGATGCTCAAGCGCTTTTTGTCATTGGCTCGAATACTACCGAGACCCATCCCGTTATCGGTTACAGGATTAAGATGGCAAAAAATAAAGGTGCTTCACTTATCGTAGCCGATCCCAGGCATATTGATTTAGCCGACTATGCTGATGTTTTTTTGCAGATGCGCCCGGGAACCGACGGGGCACTTCTTAACGGACTATTGAACGTAATTGTAGACGAAAGTCTGATTGACAAGGCTTTTATCGAGAAGAGAACAGAGGGTTTCGAGGAGTTAGTGGCAGCTGTTAAAAAGTATACTCCAGAATACGTGGAAGGGATTACGGGCGTGCCTGCCGCTGATATTCGCAAGGCTGCAAGGTTATATGGCACTGCGGAAAATGCTGCTATCTGTTATACCATGGGTATTACCCAGCATGTGGAAGGGACAAATAATGTGTTGGCTATAGCTAACCTGGCCATGGCCTCAGGTAACCTGGGCAAACCTCACAGCGGTGTGAATCCTTTAAGGGGACAGAATAATGTCCAGGGGGCCTGTGACATGGGAGCGTTACCTAATGTTTTTACCGGTTATCAGCGGGTTGATATGGATGCCCAACGAGAGAAATTTGAGAAGGCTTGGGGAGTCGCTCTTAACTCAACTCCCGGCTATACTGTAACCGAGGTTATGGATGCTGTTTTGGATGGGAAGGTTAAATTTATGTATGTTATGGGCGAAAATCCTTCTCTAAGCGATCCTAACCTTCATCATGTGGACGAAGCTCTGACTGAGGTAGATTTTTTAGTAGTCCAGGATATTTTCTTGACAGAGACAGCACAAAAAGCCGACGTGGTATTACCGGCAGCTGCTTTTGCCGAAAAAGAAGGCACTTTTGTAAATACTGAACGGCGTGTACAGCTTATCCGCCAGGCGGTTACAGCTCCAGGAGAAGCCAAACCTGACTGGGTAATTCTGACGGAATTGGCCCAAAGACTTGGATTGCCCTGGAAATATGAAAGCGCAGAAGATGTCTTCCGTGAAATAACGGATCTGACCCCCAGTTATGCCGGGATTAGTTATCAGCGCCTGGAAAATGAAGGTGGGCTGCAGTGGCCCTGTCCGGAAGAGGGACACCCCGGTACATCCATCTTGCACAAGGATGTTTTTGCAAAAGGTAAGGGTGTATTTACGCCGGTAGAGTATTCTCCACCGGCAGAAGAACCATGCCAGGAGTACCCCCTTATTCTCACTACGGGGAGGGACCTTTACCATTATCACACTGGTTCTATGACCAGACAAAGCAAAGGACTTGCCGCGTTCAGGCCGATGGAGAAAGCCCAGGTAAATCCTGAAGATGCGAAAGCATTGGGGCTGGAGGAAGGTGACGCTATCAAGATTACTTCCAGAAGAGGAGAAGTAACGGCCAGATCTACTATAACAGAAATTGTACCTCCTGGTGTGGTTTTCATGACTTTTCACTTTCATGAATCTGCGGTAAACCTTTTAACCTGCTGCGAAGCGATAGATCCCGTGGCCAAGATTCCCGAGCTTAAAACATGTGCTATCAAACTGGAAAAAGCAGCTTTGTAACAGTAATTGAAGCATTGGTAAGTTTATTAAGGCCCCCTTCAGTTTAGCAGAGGGGGCCTTTTAGTAACCTGGGTTCAAAGGATTCTTTATGTTTTAAAAAGAGAGGGGTTTTTAAGAATGAAATACAAGAAAATATCAGTAGTAGATAATCAAGGTATAGTAACCTTAACCCTGGAACGTCCGGAAGTATTTAATGCCCTGGATGAACTTTCGGTACAGGAAATCAAGGAAGCTGTTTACCGCAGCGCTGAAAAAAGTGATTTAAGAGGTTTAATCATCACGGGCAGGGGGGAAAAGGCTTTCTCGGCGGGGGCAGACCTAAAGAGCCTCAGCTCCTTGAGTGCTGTAGAGTATTATAATTCCCTGGAGGATGCTCTGGAGGTACTTGAAAAAATATGGACTATGAAGGTGCCTACTGTTGCAGCTATTAATGGCCTGGCTTTGGGTGGAGGGTGTGAGCTTGCACTGGCCTGTGATTTTAGAATTGCTGTTCCAGAAGCGCGTATTGGTCTTCCCGAACTTAATCATGCTCTTTTACCCGGGTGGGGTGGAGTACACTTAATGTCACGCATTCTGGGCAGGGCCAAAACTTTGGAACTGGTTTTAACCGGTGAACCTGTAAAGGGTGATAAAGCCTTGGAAATAGGGTTGGTGACAAAGATCGCTCCCAGGGAGCGGTTGCTTGAAGAAGCAGAGACTCTTATCAATAAAGTTGGCGAAAAGGGTCCTATTGCCATCAAACTGGTGAAGGAGATAGTGAATAATTACCAGGACACCGATATCAAAAAAGCTTTTTTCCACGAAGCTTTATGCAGCATGGCAGCTTTTGTCTCTGAGGATGCCCGCGAGGGTATAAAGGCATTTTCCAGCAACGAAAAACCGTTCTTTAAAGGTAAGTAAAAAATGTCAGGAACCCGGCAGTGGGATTGCCATTTTTAGCCGAATCATACTCTGGGGATAAAAAACATTTAAGCTTAACTTATTCTCCTTCTTTCTGTAAGCGTTGGTTTTGATCCTTCAGCCGTTCTATTTCTTCTAACAACTCCAGAATAACGGCGGCACCGGTCAGATTTATTCCCAGTGTCCGCCGCAGTCGCAGCACCTTAAAGATACGGTGGACCTGATCTGAGCGTATTTGGGTTCCCCGGGCCTCAATAATCCCTGTTTCTACAAGTTTTTGAAACAGGTCTAATGGAATACTCAGCCTATTAATATCTATCCAGCGATATTCTTCTTCGGAGATTTCTGCGTCGAAACAGAAAAGCTCAATGCTGTATCTTCTCATCACTTACACCCCCACTTAACGATGAACTTGGGCCAGTTTCTGATAGAGTTCTTCTTCCTCGGGACTTATTTCTTGAGGCAGATCTACCACAATCCGTAAATACAGGTCTCCCCTGCTTCCATCTTTTTTGGGAAGGCCTTTATCGCGCAGCCTTAGTTTCTGCCCTGTATGACTGCGAGGTGGAATATTGACACGCATAGTTCCGTCTAATGTGTTAAAGGGCACTTTTTCTCCCAGCGCTGCTTGCCAGGGGTAAACTTTTAGGTCTGCTTCCAGGTCATCTCCTTTTACATTGTAGACTTTATGGGGAAGTATTTTTATCTTTAGGTAGAGATCTCCCTGTTCTCCACCGGGCTCGGATTCTCCACCTTGACCTTTAAGGCGAATTTTCTTGCCGTCCCTCGCATCACGCGGAACTTTCAGCTTGATATTTTTCATCTTGGGGACCTGGCCAGTTCCTCCACAGTAGTTACAGAAGTTTCTTCCTATATGGCCGGCTCCGCTACATTTATCACAAAGGTCCTGCATGGAAAACTGGATTTGCTTTTCACGCCCATGGTATATTTCCTCCAAAGTAACCTGCAGCTCAGCTTCTACATCTAAACCTCGTTGGGGGCGGCGTGTTCTTCCTGCGCCAGTCATGTCTTCTGCATTGAAGCCCGCACCTCCAAAAAAAGCCTCGAAAAAGTCACTGAAACTGCTGGCTCCGCCACGATCTCCTCCAAAGCTAAAGGTATAATCCTCAAAACCACCTTGCTGGCTTCTTCTTCTGCTATCCGAGGCGCGGAAACCGGAAGAGTCCCGATAAGCGTTAAAGTCATCACCGTGTTCCCAGTTGGCACCCAGGCGGTTGTATTTTTCTCGTTTTTCCGGGTCGCTGAGCACTTCGTACGCTTCGTTGATTGATTTGAATTGCTCTTCCGCTTCCTCTTTTTTCTCGGGTGGCTGGAGATCGGGGTGATGTTTGCGTGCCAGTTTGCGGTAAGCGTTTCGTATATCTTTTTCAGTTGCGTTACGGTCCAGTCCCAAAACTTTGTAATAATCTTGGTATTTCACTGCCATTTTATTCACCCCACTTACTATATCCTTTTTGACAGACCCCACGATATTATGATTATATAAAAATTGTGCTTCAAAAACAATACTTGCCAGTTTTAGTAAAAATATGCGGGCAACCCTTAGCACATTCCGTTAGTATTCTTTATTTACCATCGCAAGCTGTTAAAGAGCATATTTTTGTCCCAAGCGTCCGGCCAGAACAACAGGATGCAAGACTGGCCAGAAGGGGGGAGCATAAGAAAGGTCCATGGTAAAAGCATCTTTAACCGTTTTCTCGTAGGAGATAAGTGCTGCATAAGTGTCTATAGTTTTCACAGCTTCCAGCGGCCCTGCCAGTTGGGCTCCCAGTATGCGACCGTCCCCACGGTTAACGATCAAGACTGAATACAAGTCTTCAGTTCCAGGGTAGTAGCGTACTTTGGTGCCTGAAGTAAACTCATAGCGAACAGGGTCAAATCCGCTTTCCCGTGCATCTTCCAGGATGAGGCCTGTGCGGGCGATCCCCAGGTCAAAAAATTTGGTTATGGCGGTTCCTATAATTCCGGGAAATTGTTCCCTGTTTCCGCAGATATTTAGACCGGATATAAAGCCCTCTTTGTTGGCTTTTGGTGCCAGAGGTACATAAGTAGGCTTACCCGTGATGAGGTTTGTTCCCTCGGCACAGTCACCTGCTGCATAAATATAATCAAAGTTCGTTTGTAGATAGCGGTTTACTTTTACAGCGCCCTTTATGCCTAGTTCAATGGAAGTGTTTTTTAAGAAGTCAGTGTTGGGTTTTACACCGGTAGCTACCAGCACGAAATCATAAAGCAGCTCGTCTGTTTCAGTTGTTACAACTACCCCTGAATTTACTTCTTCAACTTTTTTTACAGAACTGTTTAAATTAAGCACAATCCCTTTTTGCTGCATTTTGTCCTTGATGAGGTCGGAGATTTTTTGATCAAAGGTTTTGGCCAGATCTTTTCGCCTGTGAATCAAGTGTGTTTCCAGACCACGCTCTTGGAAAGCTTCCAGCATTTCGACAGCGATATATCCTCCTCCGATAACGGCACATTTCCGCGGCTTATTCTTTTCTAGAAAAGCGTTTATCTTCTGCATATCATAAAGGTTTCTAATGGTGAAAACTTTTTTTGAACTAAAAATGTTTAACCCTTCTGTAATGGGAAGAGTGCCTGTTGCCAGCAGAAGGTACTCAAAAGTTTCTTTTATTTCACCTGTGCTTGATCTTATATGAAGTTCCTTTTGCACAGGGTCAACACTTATAACCTCATGGTCAAGCCTCAGGTCAATTTTTCTTTCCCGGACAGCCTTTTCCGGACTTAGTTCCAGCAGATCTTCAAAGCGGGGAACAGTTCCCGCAATATGATACGGCATACCGCATCCTGCAAAGGAGATATACTCTCCTTTTTCCAGCACAATTGCTTCCCACTCCGGTTTTTGCCTTTTTATCTGGCTGGCAGCAGTCATACCTGCTGCATTTCCTCCCACAATGACTACTTTACTCATATTATCCACCTCGGTTTTTGAGATTCAACGGTTTTAATTAAAGGAGCAATGTGCTATTTGTGAATATTATATTGTAAAGTATAGCAGTAATTACCATTGAGTTCAACCTGCTTAATAGAGTTTCTCCACCTTGAGTTGGAAATCGTTGACACTTATAAGTGAGTAGGATAAGATAAACACAACAAATTCTAAGGGGGTAGTGACATGTTATCTGATAAGCTGCAAAGCGAATTAAATGAACAGATCAAGTATGAATTTTTTTCAGCTAATTATTACCTGGCTATGGCTGCGTATTGTGCAGCAGAAGGATTTAACGGGTTTGCCAATTTTTTTATAGTCCAGGCAGAAGAGGAGCGCTTTCATGCCATGAAATTTTTTAATTTTATTAATGAAATGGATGGAAGAGCCCTTATGAAAGCTATGGATGAGCCCAAAAATGAATATAGCTCCTTGGAAGAGATCTTTACACTGGCATTTAAGCATGAAAAATTTGTTACAGGCAGGATTTACTCCTTGATGGACCTGGCCATCGAAGAGAAAGAGCATGCAACTATCAGCTTTTTGAGATGGTTTGTTGATGAGCAAGTAGAAGAGGAGGCCTCCATGAGCGATCTTTTAAATAAAGTAAAACGGTTAGGTGAAAAAGGAGAAGGTATCTATATGCTTGACAAAGAGCTTTCACAAAGGACTTTTACGGCTCCCTCCGCAGAATAATAGAGTTTATAATGTTAAGCATTCCACATTATAAAATTATATTCCATAATATATTGACAGGTTTAATTTCTGTTGCTATAATAATGATTACAGATTACAAAAGTACTGCTTTTTTCTTAAATTTCGGGCAGTTACGTTAATTTTAGATGGTGGAATGTAACTTTTCAGTTATAAAGTGATGCGGGCAAAGGCGCCCAACAGAGGCTGTTACTTGTGGCCCTGGTGGGCGTTTTTTTATATACTCTTATTGATCAAATAATTGCGCAAGGGGTGATGGGGGATGTGTGGAATCGCCGGGCTTATCAGCCGAAAAAAAGTAAAAGAAAACGGAAACCGCATCAGAAAAGCTATCGTGCTGCAGAACGACCGGGGAAATGGGCTGGGGGCCGGTTATGCAGCGTACGGCATTTATCCTGAATATGCCGAGCTTTATGCACTGCATGTTATGGCGGATAACTATTCCTCCATACTGGAAGTAAAGGAGTATTTGCAGCGTTACTTTGAAGTGCATATTATGGAAGATATTCCCCTATGGAACAAGAAAATTGTCAACCATCCGTTGTGTAAACGTTTCTTTGTTAAGCCCCAAAGTTCACTTTTAACAGAATCTGTTGAAGAAATAAATGAAGATGGCTTTACCATCGAGAAGGTTATGGAATTAAATGGTTCTTTTGATAACGCTTTTATTTTTTCTAGCGGGAAGAATATGGGGGTTTTCAAGGGAGTGGGAACTCCTGCAGATATTTATGATTTTTTCTGCCTGGATGATTACGAGGGCTATATTTGGTTGGCTCATAATCGCTTTCCTACTAATACTCCAGGTTGGTGGGGAGGGGCCCACCCTTTCAATTTGTTGAGATATTCCATAGTCCATAATGGAGAAATTTCTTCTTATGGGATTAACAAGCGCTATCTGGAAAGTTTCGGGTATGTATGCCGTATGCAGACAGACAGCGAAGTAGTTGCCTATCTATTGGACCTGCTGATTAGACGTCATGGCCTATCTGTTCACGAGGCAGCCACGGTTTTGGCGCCACCTTATTGGACAAGTATAGGGAGATTGGAAGATGAAGAGTCGCGTGACCGTAGGTTGGCTTTAAAGGTTGTCTATGAATCCGCTATGCTTAATGGACCTTTTGCTATATTAGCAGCTTTTGACAACGGCATGATAAGCTTGACAGATAACACCAAACTGCGCCCCATGACGGTAGCTGCAGAAGGAGAATACAGTTATTATGCAAGCGAGGTTTCAGCTCTTTATGAGATGGAAGAAAATCCTACCCATGTTTATACCCCCCGGGCAGGCCAATCCCATGCGGTTTTTTTAGATGAAGCCAGTGGAAACGGGGGCAAGAAATCTTATCCTAACGAAAACGAAAATTTTTCGGCATCACCAGCAAAAGGAGGTAGCAAGGGATGAACAATTCAGGTAGCATTCCATCTCCAGGCTTGCGGTCAATTTTTCGTCCCCGTTTCAACATGGACCTTTGTGATGGATGTGGTATATGTGCCCAGGAATGCTCTTTCAACGAGATACGCATGGAAACCAGGGGAGGCAAAAAAATCCCTATGGCCAACAGTTCTTCCTGTGGGGCATGTCATCGTTGTGAATATACCTGCCCAAGGAATGCTATAACTATTGAAGAGAACAATTTGCACCTCAGGTCTCACGGGGTATGGGATAGAAATGCTGTCCAGCGTGTACACCTGCAGTCTACTTCCGGGTCGGTGGTGCTTACTGGGTTGGGGGCTGATACGGATATTCCGGTTTATTTTGATCGCTTGCTTTTCAACGCTTGCCAGGTAACCAACCCTTCCATAGATCCACAACGTGAACCTATGGAAACCGTTACCTACTTGGGACAGAAATATCAAGCTATTGGTGAGATAGATGATCTTAGAAGTTTCCATAATTCCCTGATTCGCTTGAGTTTGCCCCTGGTCTTTGCCCCCATGTCCTATGGGAGCGTTAATTTAAACCTGCAATTGGCCATGGCCCGTGTTGCGAAAAAGAAGAATATGCTTTGGTATTCCGGGGAAGGAGGCCTGCATAAGGAACTACTTCCCTATAGCGATTACGCGGTTTTGCAGGTAGCTTCGGGCCGTTTTGGAGTAAGTCCGGAATATTTACAGGCAGGCCGGGCCTACCAGATAAAGATAGGGCAGGGAGCCAAACCGGGGATTGGAGGTCATCTGCCGGGAGAAAAGGTTTTGGAGGGTATTTCAGAAACCAGGATGATTCCTTTGGGCAGTGATGCCATATCTCCGGCTCCTCAGCATGATATCTATTCCATTGAGGATCTGCGCCTGCTGATATATGCCCTCAAGGAAGCCAGCGGCTATAAGCCGGTATGTGTAAAGATTGCTGCGGTGCACAACGTTGCTGCCATTGCAAGCGGGATCGTTAGGGCCGGGGCTGACATGGTCTACCTGGACGGCTACCGGGGTGGCAGCGGGGCTACTCCTGCGATAGTCAGAGATAATGTTGGCATTCCTATAGAGCTGGCGCTGGCTGCTGTAGACCAACGCTTAAGAGAAGAAAGGATAAGGCACCAGGCTTCCCTTGTGGTAGCCGGCGGTATTCGCAGCAGTGCAGATGTTATGAAAGCTATTGCCCTGGGGGCAGATGCGGTAGCAATTGGGACAGCCTGTTTGATAGCCTGTGGCTGTCATGTTTGCCAGAGGTGCAGCAGCGGCAAGTGTCCCTGGGGAATCACCACGAATGATCCGGTGCTTTCTAAGCGGCTGGATGTGGACTGGGCTGAAGAGAGGCTAACCAACCTGGTAGAAGGATGGCACCACGAAATGCAAGAAATCATGGGGCTAAATGGTATTTATGATATAGGCTCTTTTAGAGGCAACAGATTGATTTTGGAGGGGGTGGATCTACATGACCGAGAACTATCTGTCCTTGGGGTCAAACACGCCGGTGAATAATGAAAAACAACAAAGAAAAACAGTAGAAATAGATGCCAGGGAGCTCTACTATAAAGAACTGAACAACCAGATCCGTGAATTGGCCCGGCAGGGTGTGCGCCATATTATTTTAAAAAATGTGCGCGGTCAACGGTACCTGGGTTCCGCCCTGACTTATGAAGATCTTTACCTTGAGATCTACGGTATCCCGGGAGAGGACCTTGGTTTTAATTTAAATGGTCCGACTTTGGAGGTATACGGTCATGCCCAGAATGCTGCTGCCAATACTATGGATAGTGGCAAAATAATTGTTCACGGGTTGGGTGGAGATGCCCTGGCCTATGGTATGAGAGGTGGCACTCTTTTTATTAGAGATGATGTGGGGTATCGGGTAGGAATTCACATGAAAGAGTATCAACACAAAATTCCCGCTGTTGTTATCGGAGGCACGGCGGGTGATTATCTGGGAGAATACATGGCCGGAGGCACGATTTTGCTGCTCAACAGAGAGAATCGTGAGGATATGATCGTTGGCAGTTCTGAGAAGACCCTGGCGACCGGTATTCATGGAGGAGCAATGTATATCTTTGCTACTAAAATACCTGAGTACATGTTGGGTATAGGGGCCTGTTTAGTGCCGCCGGAAGAAGCAGACCGGGAAAAGGTGGAACCCCTGGTGCAGGAATATTGCAGGTATTTTCAGATAGAGCAAGATTCCCTCCTAAATAGAGAGCTGCTTAAAATTGTAGCAGTAGGAAGCCGACCTTTTGCCCGTTTTTATTTCCCCTCCTATCCTTTTAACACGGGACAGAAGCCGGAACATTTCCAGAAAACTTCTCCCTGCGAGTATAATTGCCCTGCGGGGGTTCCCACCGGCAGATTTTTGGGTCATCTTCGCCAGGGAGAGATAAAAGAAGCTATTAGGCTTTTAGATGAAGTTACTCCGCTTCGCTACAGCTGCTGTGGCTTTATCTGCCCCCACCTTTGCCTGGAGAGCTGTACCAGGCGCCAGGTTGATTTTCCCGTTCGTACCGCTGAGTTGGCCAGGCATTTCAAAAGTGATCTGGATGTAGAGCTGGTAAGCGCCCCAAAATCAGAAAAGATTGCAGTTATCGGTGCGGGACCGGCAGGTTTAAGCTCGGCCTACCAGTTGGCTCGCCGTGGTTATAAGGTGACAGTTTTTGATGAAGGGAAGCGTCCTGGAGGGAAACTTTTCCAGGCAATTTCTCGCACCAGGCTGCCCCTGGAAGACCTTGAACATGATTTGCAGAGGATTGCCAAGCTGGGAGTGGAATTTGTCATGAATACCCATATAGATTTTAAAGCCATGCATAAGCTGCTGCATGACTATAACCATGTCATCGTAGCTGTAGGTGCCCATAAATCGATACTTCCTCCCATTAAGGGGAAGGAACACCTTTGGCCGGGCTTGGATTTTTTGAAAAAATTTAACTTGCGCCCTTCCGCCCAGGTGCTGGCTTTGCCGGAGAAAGGTGATAAAATAGTGGTTATAGGTGGTGGTGATGCTGCCATTGATGGACTGGAAGCTCTTTTTGAGTTAGGAGTGTTAGGAAAGGATATCACTGTTTTAGATATTCAGAAGCCTTCTGCTCACCCGGAAGAACGCCGCAAAATGGAAGCCAGAGGAGTTTCTTTTATCTATCCCCGCTTTATGCAGGAAGCCGCATCTGACGGTGCTTTGGTAAGAGATGCCCTGGGGCAGGAAGAATTTTTACCGGCCCAACATATACTGGTATTTATCAACGAACGTCCCGAGCTAGAGTTTTTACCTGAAGAAGTTTTACAAGACCGTGACCAAAGAGGCTTCTTGAAAAGTGGTGAACAGGAGAGTTTTATTAGTTCTCATCCACAAATTTCCGTGGTGGGAGATGTGCAGGGTCAAGGGCTGGTTACTCACAATATTGGCCGTGGAAGGAAGTGCGCCCTGGAAGTAGATGCTCACCTGACAGGAAGGATTTACACTCAAGATCATAAAGAACCGCAGGACGACAAGTATCTTTTCCCCTTACGGGCTACTGCTGTCAAAGTTGATGAGATGGAAATTGAAGAGGAATATATGCGCTGTATGCATTGCGGTATCTGTGTCCAGTGTGATGAGTGTGTGAACGCCTGCCCCAGAGAAGCTCTTAAACGGGAGGGGACAGAGCTTACCGTTGATTTAAGTCTTTGTGGGGGCTGTGGTACTTGTGCTGCTACCTGCCTTGGCGGTGTTATTCGCATGGTTCCTCGATAACTGGCCGGGGAAGTCGTTTTAGCATGGTATTATTTCAAAGTGTATTATTTCATATTATGAAATATCTTTCCAAAATACTTGACAGTGATAAGATGTAGTATTATAATTATTTTGTAAAACGATTTGACATGGATTGAGTTCGTTGTAGGGTTGGCTATGGTGAGTACCCAGGAAGGGCGGTGTATATGGAGGCTCTGGAATACTGTCTGGGAATACCGGAATCCAATGATAGAAGAGCAATAGTTTCTGCTCTTTCCGTGTGTGGGCACCATTTTGTTGGGGAAGGTCGCGATTCAGCCCATTTTTTACGAGTAATGCGCAAGGTTCAACCCCAGCTTGCTATTATGGAGATTTCTTTGCCTGGTAGGATCTGGGAAGCTGCCGAGGTAGTCGAACAGGAGTCCATGGCAGCCTTACTACTTCTTGATGGTGGTAAAAGGGAAAGCCCTCAAACACTCAATTTTAGAACTTTTCCTTACCAAGTTTTTACTTTGCCCGTTGATGAAACGGTTTTAAGTGTGGTTGTGGAGACACTCTGGATTGAATTTATGCGAAAAAAAGAATTGCGTGCTGAGTTAAGAGAATTGAAGGAGAAACTGCAATCACGCACTATTATTGAAAGGGCCAAAGGTGTCATCATGCGCGACCTTTCCCTTACCGAGGAGCAGGCTTACCGCTTTTTACAGAAAAAAAGCATGGATCTTCGACTTCCTCTAAAAAAAGTTGCTGAAAAGGTATTTGAAAAGAACTAAGTGAAACTTTTGTTCCTGGAGTAAGGGATAGAGATAGTTTCAGCTAGTTAAATTATTATGGGGCAAGGGCGCCCTTACAGCTATTAGAGAGCTGGGGGGCGTTTTTTGTATATAGAAAGCCAATAATGGAAAAGGAGCTGATTTGACAATGGGATTCACTAACGAAGAAGTTCTGCGTATGGCAGAGGAGTTGAATGTAAAATTTGTGCGCCTTCAGTTCACCGATATTTTTGGTGTCCTGAAAAATGTAGCCATTCCGGCAGCACAGCTGCAGAAAGCGCTGGAGGGAGAGATTCAGTTTGATGGTTCATCTATCGAAGGGTTTGTCCGTATTGAAGAGTCCGATATGAACCTCAGGCCCGATCCGGATACTTTCGTTACCCTGCCCTGGAGGCCCAAAGAAGGGGCTGTAGCCCGCATGATTTGTGATGTCTACAATCCTGATGGTGAGCCTTTTGAAGGTTGCCCCAGAGGCAGATTGAAGAAGGTAATTGCTGAGGCCGGAGAGATGGGGTATTTCATGAATGCCGGCCCCGAGGCAGAATTTTTTCTTTTCTATACCGATGAGGAAGGCAATCCTACCTTGAATACCCACGATAAGGCCGGCTACTTTGATATGACTCCTGCTGATTTGGCAGAAAATGCCAGGCGCGACATGGTGCTTACCCTTTCTGACATGGGATTTGAAGTTGAGGCATCCCATCACGAAGTGGCTCCCGGACAACACGAAATAGATTTTAAGTATGCCGAAGCCCTGGTTACAGCTGACAGCCTGGCAACCTTTCGTTTGGTAGTGCGCACTGTGGCCCAAAGGCACGGGCTCCATGCTTCTTTTATGGCAAAGCCTATTTTCGGCATAAATGGCTCGGGAATGCATACCCACATGTCATTATTCAAAGGTGAGGATAATATTTTTTATGCTCCTGACCGAGAACATGAACTGAGCAATGAAGCCATGTCCTTTATTGCCGGCTTGCTGGAACATGCTCCTGCTTTTACTGCTATTACTAACCCCACGGTTAATTCGTACAAAAGGTTAGTTCCCGGTTATGAAGCACCCGTGTATATCGCCTGGTCTAAAAGGAACCGCAGCCCATTGGTTAGAATTCCAGCTCGCCGTGGATTGGGTACTCGGGTGGAACTGCGCAGCCCTGATCCCACGTGTAACCCTTACCTGGCCCTGGCTGTAATGTTGAAAGCAGGATTAGATGGTATCAAAAAGGGTTTAACTCCTCCGCCTTCTGAGGAGCGTAACATCTACGCCATGAGCGAAAATGAGAGAAGAGCGAGCAATATCTTTAGTCTTCCGGACAGCCTTGCAGGGACATTGGCCGAACTGGAAAAAGATGAAGTTATCCGGGAAGCACTTGGAGAACATATCTGGGAGCGCTTTCGCGAAGCGAAGCTCATTGAGTGGAACAACTTTCGCACTGCAGTGCATGAATGGGAAGTGAATAAATACCTGGCAAAGTTCTAAACAGTTAGAGCTCGGCTCCTTGGAGTGATAGCTGCTGGCTTTTTCAGGTTGATGTTGATTTTCTGATACTGTGAAAATAAAGATACTAACGAGTAAAGACGCTCAATAATCATATTTGAGCGTCTTTTTTTTAAGCAATTGATATTGAGCATCATACATTATTTTTCAGAAAGGAATGATGGAACGGTCTATGCCCCATGCCGGGGCATAGTTTAACTTTGGGGGCTCTGGGGGTTTTCATTCTTTGGTTAGGCTGGTTTGGTTTTAACGCGGGCAGTACTATAGGGGGTACGGACCTTAATATAGCAGTTATATTTTTGAATACCAATCTGGCCGCTGCTGCATCAGGAATAATGGCCATGGTCACAACCTGGTATAAATATGGCAAACCTGATGTTTCCATGACCTTAAACGGAGCGTTGGCAGGCCTGGTTTCCCCTTTTAAGCCTTTGTTTTCCATTCCCTGTTGTGCTATAATTTCATCGAATGCTGTTGTGGCGATCATAAGAAGGTATAATTATTTACTCTTAATTCATCTTCCATGGTTGCAGTCATGTCGCCAAACAGTTTGCCGACTTGTTGGCCCGGACAAAAAAATGGCCAGGCAGTATGGTGATGAAGGAGTATTAGCATTGGAACAGGATAAAGAGTTGTCTCTGGAACAATATGAAGTAATCGTAATTGGTGCCGGCCATGCAGGCTGTGAAGCTGCGGTGTCTGCCTCCAGGCTTGGCTGCAGCACGCTATTGATCACCCCCTCCCTGGATCATCCGGCCCTTATGGCCTGCAATCCTTCGTTAGGAGGTCCCGGCAAAGCACATCTTATTAAGGAGATCGATGCCCTGGGAGGTATTATGGGCATCCAGGGAGATAAGTATGCTCTTCAGATGAGGCGTCTTAACACTGGTAAGGGGCCGGCCGTACAGGCGCTTCGAGCCCAGATCGACAAGGATGCCTACCAAAGGGGAATGAAGCTGCTGCTGGAAGGAGAGCATTCTCTAGTGTTGCGGGAAGGGACTGTGGAAGAGATACTGGTAGAGGAGGGGAGGGTTTGTGGTGTCCGCACCCGCCAGGGCAGTACCTACCTTTCCGGGACGGTGATCCTGGCCGCAGGTGTCTATCTGCATGCTGAAATTTTTATCGGCCACAATCACTTTTCCGGTGGTCCCGGAAACCAGTCTCCTTCCATAAGATTGGCTGAGAACCTTGTTTCTCTGGGTTTTCAGGTGGACCGTTTTAAAACAGGCACACCTCCCCGCATTTACAGAAGAAGCATCGACTTTAGATGCCTTGCACCGGTTCCAGGTGAACAGAAAGTAGGCACTTTTTCTTACACTACCAGGGGCACGGATTTTAAAGATATTCCCTGCTTTCTTACTTATACCAATGAGAGCACTCATAGAATGATCCTGGAAAACATTGATTCCGCCCCTCTTTATTCTGGTTTAATAAGGGGAAAAGGCCCTCGTTATTGCCCTTCTATTGAGGATAAAGTGATCAGGTTTAAAGACCGTCCCAGGCATCCAATATTTATTGAACCAGAGAGTGAAGATTCGGAAGAGATGTATCTGCAGGGAGTTTCTACCGGTCTTCCGGAAAAGATGCAGTATGCTTTTCTACGGACTATACCCGGGCTGGAAGAGGCGGTCATTACTAGGCCTGCTTATGCTATTGAGTACGATTTTTTCCCTCCAACACAGCTCAAAGACACTCTGGAAACTAAAAAAATACGCGGCCTGTTTTTTGCCGGGCAGCTCAATGGCACTACCGGTTACGAAGAAGCAGCCGCCCAGGGGTTGGTGGCTGGAATAAACGCTGCTTTGCAGTGCCGCGGTGAGCCACCCTTTATCTTAGAGAGAACAGAAGCCTATATCGGTGTGCTCATTGATGATTTGGTGACCAAAGGTGTTAGCGAGCCTTACCGCATGTTTACCTCTCGCTGTGAATATAGACTTCTTTTAAGGCATGATAACGCAGATCTGCGCCTTACGGATAAAGGTTACCGCCTGGGGCTGGTCGGAAAAGAGCGGTTTGAACTATTGCAGAGGAAAAAGAGGCTCCTGGAAGAAGAAAGAAAAAGACTGGAAAGCCATCGTCTTTTTCCCAATGTAACAGTGAATGCACGGTTAGCGGAAAAGGATTCTGCTCCTCTTTCTAAACCTCACACGCTGGCAGAACTTTTGAAAAGGCCTGAGTTGAACTATTCTGCGCTGAAAGACCTTGTAGAAGAAGGAAAAGAGGGAAAAATGGACTTCCTTGCTGACCAGGAGGTAAGCAGCGAAGTGGAAACCCATATTAAATATGCTGGTTATATTGCCAAGCAGGAGTCTACCGTAAAACAGGTGGCCCGCCTGGAGTCCAAGGTGTTTCCGGAATCATTTTCTTATGACCAGGTTAAAAATATCTCGTCTGAGGCCAGGCAAAAACTAAAAGAAATACGACCAAGGACCCTGGGGCAGGCCTCACGCATTGATGGCGTAACTCCTGCCGACCTATCTGTTTTAGCGTTGCACTTGGAACAGGGCCCCCGTCATAAGAAATCCCTGCAGCAGGGAACCGACCCAGAAAAGACTTCTTTATAAAATGGAAAGGATGGCGGAAGATTTTGTCTACTCCGGGCTGGTATTACCGGCTGAGCAGTTTTTTTAAAGAAAAGTTTGGCGAAAAAGTGTATAAAATACCCCTTGATGCCGGGTTAACTTGCCCGAATAGGGATGGGACCATTTCTACTGCAGGTTGTATATATTGTTATAATCCAGGCTTTAGCCGCTCTGCCCTTTCTCGAGAACAAGAAAAACAACAAATTGGTATCAGGGCACAGATCCTTTTGTACCAAGCGGAGGCAGAAAAGCGGATTCGCAAGGATAGCGCCAATTATAATAAGGCACTTTCTGACCATAGTAATTTTATGCCCAGGCGCAAGTACCTGGCCTATTTCCAATCCTACAGCAATACTTACGGGGATATTTCTTACCTGCAGGCTATGTACAAAGAAGCTCTGGAAACACCTGGAGTTATAGGGCTTAGTATTGCCACCAGGCCGGATTGCCTTTCTGCTTCTGTTTTGGAACTGCTGGAAATTTATGCGAGGGACTATCACATTTGGCTGGAGCTTGGGCTCCAGTCTTCTCATGATAGGACGCTGCAGTTTATCAATAGGGGTCACGGGTATAATTCTTTTGCAGAAGCAGTACAGTATGGTCATGAGAAAGGCCTTAATATCTGCGCCCATATTATTAACGGGTTACCGGGAGAATCCTGGGAAGATATGCTTGAAACAGCCCGTCGCCTCAGCAGCCTTCATATACAGGGTATCAAGTTTCACCAGCTGCAGGTGTTGCGAGGGACCCACCTGGAAAAGCTTTATCTCCAGGGAGAGTTGGACTTGCTGGAAGAAAAGGGTTATATTCATCTCCTCTGCGACCAGTTGGAAGTACTCCGGCATGATATAACGGTACACCGGTTCCTGGCCGAGGTTACCAGCCAGGATTTCCTGCTGGCTCCTCACTGGGAAAACTCCAGGGCAATTTTTGCTCAGCAGATAGAAGTAGAATTGAAACGTCGTGGTTCCTGGCAGGGGAAGAAGTGTCTATAGTAAACATGTCGCTAAGCGAGGTGAGCTGAAGAGCATATGAATATTCTATACGGTCCTCTTTATTCCCGGCGCCTGGGGATATCCCTGGGACTGGACATTATCCCCTATAAAACCTGCAGCTATAATTGTATCTACTGTCATGAAGGGGAAACGACCTTTTTAACTTTGGACAGGAAAGAATTTTTTCCTCTTGAAAACGTACTGCACCAGCTTTCCACCCTGAAGGGAAAAAGAATAGTCAAAGGTCGTCCAGTTGATTATATTACTTTCGCCGGCTCTGGTGAACCAACACTGGATGTTAATATAGGGAGTTATATAAATTACCTAAAGGATAATTGTCCTATTCCAGTGGCAGTTATCACCAACAGTTCGCTATTGTGGGACGAAAAAGTGCGTCAGGATATAAGGGGAGCAGATTTAGTGGTTCCATCTCTGGATGCTGTAACGGAGGATTCTTTTCAAATGATTAACCGCCCCGTGCCCCATCTTTCTCTGGAGAAGGTGCTGCAGGGCTTGGTTGACTTTTGTGAGGTTTTCCAGGGAGCTGTTTGGTTGGAGATACTTCTTTGCGAAGGTATAAACGACAGTTTTGAAGATCTTGAGCGCTTCGCTGTACTCTTAAAAAATCTTCCTGTGCAAAAAATTCAACTAAACACGGTATCAAGACCACCGGCTGAATCATGGGTCAGACCCTCCAGTCTCCAAACGCTTTCTCAATGGAAGGATTTACTGGGTGCACGGGTGACAGTGGTGGAAGATGCTGTTAATTCTACCAGGAAAAACATGGAAGAAGCGTTGCGTCGAAAGGTGGCCGTGTTGCTGCAAAAACGTTCTTATACCCTGGAAGAAATCCAAAGGGAGCTGCACAAAAGTGGTCATGAGGTTATCAAAGTGCTGGCAAGGATGGAAAAAGAAGGTCTGGTGGAACGTACCTTGAAGAATGGAAAATCTGTTTTTTATGGGAATAAAGGACGGATTATGGGAAATGGGGCCCCTACAAAGCCCTCATATTAGGGTAAATTGCTTGAAAGTCAAGCGGGAGATACAGCAAAAATAAAGTGGGGAGATGTTTTAGGTTGAAAAACAATGGCTATCTCCTTATTAAGGGGCTTGGAATAGATCTGATTAGAATAAAGCGTATAGAAACTGCTTACCGACGGCGTCCAGAGAGGTTTTTGAAGCGTATTTTTACGAAAAAAGAAATTGACCAGCTTTTCAAAAAAAGAAACTTTCTTCCTTCTATGGCTGCTCGTTTTGCGGCAAAAGAGGCAGTGGCCAAAGCGCTTGGGTGTGGGATTGGAATAATTAGCTGGTGCGAGATGGAGATCCTGAAGGACGAAAGGGGCACGCCTGTGGTTTTTCTAAAAGGTGGAGCTGCTCGTTGGGCCAAACGATATGGTATTAAAGGGGTGAAAGTTTCCATGTCTCACGATGGCCCTTATGCAGTTGCAAATGCTGTTGCTTATGGTAGTCACAAAGACAAATATTCTGTTATGCCTGATGGTTCTTAAATTTGTCCTAATTTTGCTTGACTGAAAAAAAAACTTATGCTATTCTTTTTTAAAGTTGAGTGAATTAGTATGTATTACTGCTTATTATTTTTTAAGACAATCCGTAGTATGTTGCTATGGATTGAAGGGTTGTCCAAAGGTTAAGGTGGTGAGTTAGATGCGTATTTCAACCAGGGGAGAATACGGGGTAAGGGCCATGGTTTACATGGCTTTAAATTATTTGGATGGTGATATACCCTTAAGCAGAATTGCCTTGGAAGAAAATATTTCTCAACAATACCTGGAACAGATCTTTTCTCCCCTGAGGCAAAGTGGTCTTATAAATAGCAAAAGAGGAGCAAAAGGTGGATATACCTTGGCGCGATCCCCGGAAAAAATATTTGTGGGGGATATTATTCGTGCGCTGGAGGGTCCCATAGCACCCGTAGAATGCGTTTCTGATCAAAAAAAGAACGAGGACTGCCGCTGTGGGAAGAGCGATAATTGTCTTGCTCGCCAGGTATGGGAAAAGCTAAGGGATCATATTAACGAATTGTTGAATGATATTTCTTTGCAGGATATGCTTGACTGGAAGCACTGAACCATTTCCCAGGTATAAATATTGGAAATAAGAAATAATTATATGCGAGGAGGTCCTTTTAATGAAAAGAATATACATGGATCATGGTGCTACCACTCCTATGCGGGAAGAAGTATTGGAAGCCATGCTTCCTTATTTAAAGGAGATTCACGGAAATCCTTCCAGTTTTCATTCCTTTGGCCGGGAGGCGCGTAAAGGGATGGATGAGGCCAGGGAAAAGGTTGCCCGTGCCCTTGGCGCATCTTCTCCAGAAGAAATATATTTTACCTCTAGCGGAACTGAATCAGATAATTTAGCTGTTAAGGGGATTGCCAGGGCCCTTTCTTCCCGTGGTAACCATATTATAACCAGCTCCATTGAACACCATGCTGTTTTGGATACTGTAAAGCATTTAGGAGAAGAGGGTTTTGAGGTAACTTTTCTTCCTGTGGATGAATATGGCATGGTTGATCCCAAAGACCTTGAAGCGGCTTTGACGGACCGCACCATTTTGGCCAGCATAATGATGGCTAATAATGAAGTAGGAACGATACAGCCTGTAGAAGAAATGGCTCGCATATGCCATGAAAAAGAGGTATATTTTCATACCGATGCGGTTCAGGCTATCGGCCACCTACCTGTAAATTTAGAGAAACAACCTTTTGATTTGCTTTCACTCTCTGCCCATAAATTTTATGGACCCAAAGGAATAGGGGCTCTATATGTTCGAAAAGGTACCAAAATTAAACAGATTCTTTTTGGAGGTGGGCAAGAACGAAAACTACGCCCCAGTACCGAAAATATCCCAGCTATTGTGGGGTTGGGAAGAGCTATAGAGCTGGCTGTGGAAAATATACCGGAAAAAAGCGCTGCCTTAACTGCCCTCAGGGATCGCCTTTTTAAAGGGCTGCAGGAGGAGATTGAAGATATACGGGTAAACGGCCATCCCACCCAAAGGTTACCCGGCAATGTTAACATCAGTGTGGCCTACGTGGAGGGAGAATCAATACTTCTGAGCCTTGATCTCAAAGGCATTGCGATATCCAGCGGATCTGCCTGCACATCAGGGGCTTTAGATCCCTCTCATGTGTTGATGGCCATGGGCTTGGATCATCAAACTGCTCACGGTTCGTTGCGCTTCAGCTTGGGCAAAGAGAATTCGGAAGAAGAGGTTGATTATGTCATTGAATCTTTGAAAGAAATAGTGGAGAGATTACGCAAAATGTCCTCAGTCTATAAGAAATAAATAATTAATTGCACATTTTGCAGAGTAAGTGATAAAATAGATTTGCAGGAGGTGTTTTGATGTATAACGAAATAGTAATGGACCATTTCCAAAATCCTAGAAACATTGGAGAAATGACAGAACCTAGCGGTGTGGGTGAAGTGGGCAATATGAAGTGCGGAGATATAATGAAAATATTTATTAAAGTAGAAGATGGAGTAATTGAAGACATTAATTTTCTAACATTTGGTTGTGGTGCAGCTATTGCCAGCAGCAGTGTTTTAACAGAGATGGTGAAGGGTAAAACGCTGGAAGAAGCTTTGGCCATAACTAACAAGCAGGTGGCAGATGAACTGGGTGGACTTCCGGAAGCAAAGATGCACTGTTCCAATCTTGCGGCAGATGCTCTTCATAAAGCGATCGAAGATTATCGGCAAAAGCAAACTGCCTAGAATTAATTCTTAGTTTAGCAGCTTTTTCCTCAAAGTATAAAATATACTGCAGTCCCCTACTTTCTTTTTTCATGTTACAGTCAGGAAGGCGGGGACTGTTTTTGTAAAATTCTTCATCTATAAAACCAGATGTTTTCGGTGTTATGTTTCTTTAGGTTTTTATTTTGTGGGAATTAAATCGAAAAGTTAAACTTGACATATAATGTATTCAATGGTATTGTTAAGACAGTGCTTAGCACTCTAAAGTCTAGAGTGCTAATTGTAATTAAGTTGATGGAGGCGCAAGTATGGGGCTGAACAAGCGTAAAGAAAGTATTTTGCAGGCAGTGACTACGGAGTATGTAACGATGGCACAACCCGTGGGATCACGTTCGATTGCCAGGCGCTATAATACAGGCTTGAGCCCTGCTACCATCAGGAATGAGATGGCAGACCTAGAAGAGATGGGCTATCTTATTCAGCCGCACACCTCTGCAGGAAGGATTCCTTCTCAAAAAGGTTATCGCTATTATGTGGATAGTTTGATGGAGAAGGCTGGCCTGGAGGAAGAGGAGAAAGAACAGATTAAAAATGCCTTTGATTATAACAAATATGGGGAGATAGACGAGATAATAAAGCATACATCTCGCCTGCTTTCTTCTCTAACTAATTATACTTCTTTAGTTTTGGGGCCGCAGCTGAAAAAAAGTGCTTTTAAAAAGTTGCAGATTATGCCCACTGATTCACAAAGAGGTCTATTAATTTTGGTAACGGATACCGGCTTTGTGAAGAACAAAGTTATTAAACTTCCACAAACGCTTTCTATGAACGATTTAAGCAGGATTGTTTCTTACTTGAACAAGAGGTTGGAAGGGCTGACCATTGATAAAATTACCTCCTCCCTTATAAATGAAATGCGCAGAGACCTATATCACTATGTTAAATTTTTGGAGGAGACTTTTACCTTGTTAGAAGAAAGCTTGGTGGAAGATGAGAGGCGTGTTTTCCTGGGGGGCACTACCAATATCCTTAACCAACCAGAGTTTGGTGATATCAACAAGGTTAAGGCTCTTCTAACCCTATTTGAACAGCAGTCGCTTCTATCCACTCTTCTTAGTAGGCCTGTTGCAGGCGTTGAAGGAGTAGTAATTAAGATCGGCAAAGAAAATGTTTTAGAAGAAGTACAAGAATGCAGCCTGGTTATGACAGCCTACTGCCTGGGAAATGATGTAGTAGGGACTATTGGGGTTTTGGGCCCTACCCGTATGGAGTATTCCAGGGTGGTTGCTGTGGTACAGCATATTGCCAACCAACTGGAAAAGGTTTAAGGGCAAGGTCATCATCAGTATCATGATATGATTAAACCAAAGTAAAGGGGTGAGCTGAACTTGAAAGAGAAAGAGTATTTTTTTCATTCCTCTGGTGAGGGCTTTCCCAATGGTGAAGGCGAGGATAACAATAATCTGGCTGATTCTGAGGAAGAGAATATTACTGTTTCACATGCAGAGGAAGATGGTTCTGAAAGCTCGACGAAAAATGAAGAACTAAATCCTCAAGAGATGCTGGCGCAAATACGAAAACTGCAAGAAGAAAACGAAGAGCTTAAAAACAGGCTGCTCAGGCTACAGGCTGATTTTGATAACTATCGCAAACGTGCAAAGGCTGAAAAAGAGGAGCATATTGAATATGCTAACCAGGAGCTGATCAAAAAGCTGTTGCCGGTGTTAGACAATATGGATAGAGCTTGTTCTTCCTCCGAAGGTTCCGAGGAAGGAATTAAGGCAGGATTAGAAAAAATAGCTAAACAGCTTAAAGAAGTTCTGGAAAAAGAAGGTTTGGCCACTATTGAATGTGAAGGAGAGCCTTTTGATCCTAATTGCCATGAAGCGGTAATGTGTGAGGAGGACTCCGAACATCCCTCTAATACTGTTGTGCAGGAATTACAAAAGGGATATATGATGAAGGATAAAGTGTTAAGACCCAGTATGGTTAAGGTTGCAGTGGATGAATAACACTTTTTACCTGCAAGGTTAGGAAGCTGTTAGGTTTGTATTCAAAAATTCTAGTGAAGTATTAAGATTAAAGGAGGTTGTTTGAGTATGTCAAAAGTAGTAGGAATTGATCTCGGAACGACAAATTCCGCTATTGCAGTTCTGGAAGGTGGAGAAGCGGATATAATTCCCAATGAGGAAGGCAGCAGAGTAACTCCTTCCGTGGTAGCGTTTACCAAAGAAGGGGAAAGAATCGTGGGAACTGTAGCCAAGCGTCAGGCCATTACCAACTCTGACCGCACTATTGCTTCCATTAAGCGGGAGATGGGTACTGACTATAAGGTAGAAATCGATGGTAAGGAGTATTCCCCCCAGGAGATCTCAGCCATGATCCTGCAAAAGCTAAAGGCTGATGCAGAGAGTTACCTGGGAGATAAGGTGGAGCAGGCGGTTATCACTGTGCCGGCATATTTCAGCGACAGTCAGAGGCAGGCAACCAAAGATGCCGGAACGATTGCCGGACTGGAAGTTCTGCGGATTATTAACGAACCGACTGCTGCTTCGCTGGCTTACGGATTGGATAAAGGTGAAGATCAAACCATTTTAGTTTTTGACCTGGGCGGCGGTACGTTTGATGTTTCCATCCTGGAACTGGGGGAAGGAGTTTTTGAAGTGAAAGCCACCAGCGGAAACAACCGCCTGGGTGGAGATGATTTTGACCAGAGAACGGTGGATTTTCTAGTTTCTGAATTTAAGAAAGAAAGCGGAGTAGATCTCAGCAAAGACAAGATGGCGCTGCAGCGCTTGAAAGATGCGGCCGAAAAGGCCAAGATTGAGCTCTCTTCTACTACCACCACCAACGTAAATTTACCCTTTATTACTGCTACCTCAGACGGGCCCCAACACATGGACATAACCTTGAGCAGGGCCAAGTTTGAGGAACTGATTTCAGACCTGGTGGATAAGACGGTAGGACCTATGAAGCAGGCTGTCTCTGATTCTGGCATCGATTATAAGGATATCGATAAGGTGATCCTGGTTGGAGGCTCAACGCGTATACCCTTGGTTCAGCGGGTGATTAAAGATACCGTGGGCAAGGATCCCCACAAAGGAGTTAACCCGGACGAAGTTGTGGCCATGGGCGCTGCTATTCAGGCCGGGGTGCTCTCCGGAGACGTGAAAGATGTATTGCTATTGGATGTAACCCCCTTATCCCTGGGCATCGAAACTTTGGGTGGGGTTTTTACCAAGATTATCGAGCGCAACACCACTATTCCCACTTCCAAAAAGCAGATTTTTTCCACAGCAGCCGATAATCAAACCAGCGTGGATATCCATGTCTTGCAGGGAGAGCGTCCCATGGCAGCGGATAACAAAACCCTGGGGCGGTTTATGTTGGACGGTATTCCCCCGGCCCCCCGTGGCGTGCCGCAGATCGAAGTTTCATTCGATATCGATGCCAACGGCATTGTCAATGTTTCGGCCAAAGACCTGGGCACCGGCAAGGAGCAGAAGGTTACCATAAAAGCCACCTCAGGTTTGGCTTCCGATGATATCGACCAGATGGTAAATGATGCTCAGAAGTTTGCTGAAGAAGATAAAAAGCGTAAAGAATTGGCGGAAGCCCGCAACCAGGGAGATACTCTTATATATTCGACTGAAAAGACCCTCCGAGAACTGGGTGAAAAAGTAGAGGAAAGCCAGAAGGAGACTATAAATAAAGCTATTGAAGAGCTAAAAGAAGCTATGAATGGCGATGATGTAGAAAAGATCAAAAATGCTTCAGAAAAGCTGAGCAGCACCTTACATGAAATTTCTTCCAACCTGTATGACCAGGTGCGCCAGGACCAGGAGGCGGCCGGCGGTGGACAGGCAGCCGGCGGGGAGCAGGCCTATAGCCAGGAAGGTCAAGAAAGCCAGAGCGCAGGAAGTGCTGAAGAGGAAGACGTAGTTGACGCAGATTATGAAGTAATGGATGATGACAAGAAATAAAATTCGTGCTATAAAATTTGTAGTAAAAAGCCTAAAAAGTGAGTGCTAAAAATAGAAAACACTCCGGTCTTAAAGGAGCGTATGGTTAATGGCGAAAAAGGATTATTATGAGTTGCTTGGATTAAGCAGGGAGGCCGGGCAAGAGGATATAAAAAAAGCTTACCGCAATCTTGCCCGGCAGTATCACCCTGATGTGAACTCCAGTGACAATGAAACAGAGGAAAAATTTAAAGAGATTAAAGAAGCTTATGATGTTCTCTCCGATCCCCAGGCACGGGCACGTTATGACCGCTTTGGCCACCAGGAAGATTTTGCTGGAGCTGGTTTTGGCGGGTTTGGCGGTTTTGAAAATATGCGTGATTTTTCCTCGGGATTTGAAGATATTTTTGAGGCTTTCTTCGGGGGCGGTGCTTCTACAGGGCGCCGTCGCCAATCTTCGGCTCCACGCCGAGGCGCTGATATGCGCTACGACCTTGAGATCACCCTTGAGGATGCTGTTAAGGGCAAAGAAACCGAAATTAAAGTACCACGAGCGGAGACTTGCCAGGACTGTGGAGGTAGCGGTTCCAAGGATGGTTCCGGTTCAGTGAGTTGTTCGGCCTGTGGAGGTGCGGGACAGCAGCAAAGTGTTAGAAACACCGCTTTTGGTAGTTTTGTGAGCATTAAGACCTGTAGTGCCTGTGGAGGCGCAGGAAGTGTTATAAAAGAACGGTGTCCCTCCTGCCGTGGTGAAGGCCGTGTGGTAAAGGAAAAAACTTTAGAGATAAAGATACCGGCAGGTGTGGAAAACGGTTCGAAAATGCGTGTTTCTGGTGAGGGAGAAGCAGGTCCCAGAGGCGGACCACGGGGAGATCTTTATATTATCTTCCATGTTATGCCTCACGAATTGTTCAGGCGCCAAGATAACGACCTGGTTTGCGAAATTCCCATCAGTTTTGTCCATGCTGCGTTAGGAACCGAAATTGAGGTTCCCACCATGGATGGAAAAGCCAAGCTTCGTATTCCAGAGGGCACTCAGCCGGGAGCGGTTTTTCGCCTCAAAGGCAAAGGTGTCCCCAGCCTGCGTGGTTTTGGCAGAGGAGATCAGCTGGTCAAGGTAAAGGTAGAAGTGCCGCGCCGTTTAAGTGCTCATCAAAAAACAATTTTACAGGAATTTGCTAAAGCCGGAGGCGGCGATATAGAAGACAGTGCTGAAAAAGGTTTTTTCGACCGTATGAAAGAGACCCTGGGTGGCAACAAGTAAGAAACGATGTATGTTATAGATCTTGAGGCCGTAAATAATGATCTTTATATTATTTTTTGGATAATTCGCTCCTGCCGCAACAAGTGCTTAAAAGGTGGGAGCGTTCATTTTATTTCAGCAGGGAGAAGGGAAATGTCCAACTGGTTTTTTCTTGCCCCGGAGTTACTTGAATTGACTTCTATTACTGTACCGGAAGAACTATATCGTCACTTTCGCGCACTACGCTTGAAAAAGGGTGATGATATTGTACTTTCAGATGGAAAGGGTAGGGCTTATGCAGCTCGCCTGGAATCTATTAATCAGGTTGGAGCGGATGTTTCTGTTTTGGAGGAGCTTGAGTTATGTACGGAACCTCCCCTGGAAATAATTCTTTTTCCTGCTGTTTTAAAAGGGGAAAAGATGAATATAGTAATTCGCCAGAGTATAGAGTTGGGGGCCTGCAGGATTGTGCCTGTTTTTACTGAAAGAACAATAGTCAGGATGGATCAGTACAAAAAAAAATTAAAAAGAGATCATTGGCAGCAAATTGCTCTGTCAGCAGCATCTCAGTGCAGGCGCACCCGTGTCCCTCTTGTTGAGCCTCCTTTAGGCCTGGAGGGCATGATAGAGTTGCTGCAAGATAAGGAACTTAGCCTCGTTCCCTGGGAAGAGGAGCAAAAAGTTTCTTTGTGTACGCTTTTACAGGAAAGGACACCTCCATCTTCCCTGGCAATCTTTAGTGGCCCAGAAGGGGGCATTTCTCACGCTGAAATGGAAAAATTAAAAAAGATAAAAAATCTACATACAGTAAGCCTTGGCCCCCGCATCTTGCGTGCTGAGACGGCTCCCTTAGCTGTTCTTTCCTCCGTGGTGTGTTTATGGGAATAAATGGAAGGTTTGATATGTAATGGCAGGAGGAGTTTAAATATATGCTTAAGGCTGCTTTTTATACTCTGGGTTGCAAGGTTAACTATTACGAGACGGAATCCCTGAAAGGAATATTTCTTCAGGAGGGTTTTGACATTGTTGATTTTGGTGTTGAGGCAGATCTCTTTGTCATAAACACGTGCACTGTAACCCATGTGGCGGACCGCAAATCAAGGCAGACTATCCGCAGGGCAAAAAAGTTAAACCCGGAAGCCCTGGTTGCCGTTATCGGTTGTTATCCTCAGGTCAATCCGGAAGCTATTCGTGCTTTGCCCCAGGTAGATTTGTTCCTGGGGACGCAGGAACGCTTATCTCTTCCCGGGCTGGTTAAAAGAAGACTCCAAGGTCAAGACAAGTATGGAGGTATTTCATCGTATGACCATGAGGGAGCAGCTTTCGAGGAGATGCCCTGGCTAAAAGAGCAAGGTAGGGCGAGGGCTTTCTTAAAAATCCAGGACGGGTGTGACCGTTTTTGCAGCTACTGTGTTGTGCCTCTGGCCAGGGGGCCCTTGCGGAGCCTTCCCCTGGAAAAAGGATTGGATTACCTGCGAGAGATCGGACGTGCTGGGTTTAAGGAAGTAGTACTTACGGGTATCCACCTGGGGCTGTACGGAATGGACTCGCAAGACAGAGAGAGTAGCCTTGCCACTTTTCTGGAAGAAGCGGTAAAAATAGAGGGCATACAAAGAATCCGCTTAAGCTCCATAGAGCCGGCGGATTTTGATGAAAAGCTTCTTGAGGTTATTTCTCGCGGCGGCAAACTATGTCCTCATTTGCATATTCCTCTACAGAGTGGGGATAATTTCATCCTCTCCAGGATGAAACGTTCTTACAATACTTCATTCTATGCTTCTCTGTTGCGTGATCTTAGGGGCTCCATTGCTGACCTGGCGATAAGCTCAGATATAATGGTAGGATTTCCAGGAGAGGAAGAAAAGCATTTTCTTAATTCGTTGCAGTTTGTACGGGAGTGTGCTTTCAGCAGTCTCCATGTCTTTAAATACTCCCCCCGGCCGGGCACTGAAGCAGCTACTTATTCTTCCCCTGTTAAGCCGGAAGTGCAGGAAAAACGCAGCAGGGAAATGATTGCCCTGGGAGAAGAACTTGCACAGCAATTTCAGGAACAGCATTTAGGGAGGACATTCCCTGTACTATTTGAAAATAAAATTGAATACAGCGATCTCTCATGCAGTTCTTTCCCAAGAGAATGCCTTCTCAAAGAAGAGAAAATAACGGGTAACCCCCTTATATGGGAAGGCTTTACTCCAAATTATTTACGTGTAAGAGCTTTAGGCAAACCTGACTGGAGAGGGAAAGTTAAACATATTTGTCTAAAAAAGAGATACCCCAATTACTTGGAAGGCAGTGAACCAGGTTGACAAGGGGAGGTTGAAAAGGGGACGGATGCGCGCCACGAGTGCAAACGAACCGCTGACGAGGTATCGAAACATGTCCTGATGGCGTCTAAACCGGGTATCTCCGTTGACCCGGGATAAGCCTGGGGGAGACCTGCTTACCGCCCAGGCGGCGTCCAGTATTGAGGCGGCGTAAACTTGTTCCAGGCATATGTATAGAAGAGAGTAGAAATACCCAGTGTAGTCAAGAACCGACTGGAGCCGGAATTAGAGAAACACTTTCACCTGACTCCTAGGGGTAGAGGCCGGGCAAATCGGCGGTAGAAGCGGTAGGAATTGCCAGGCAACAATGTTTTGAGAGGTTTGTCCTCTGCTTGTAAATGCTTAATCTTTTGATCGAATATCAACTGTCTGCTTCCAAAATGGAGAGCAGGATTTTTACCAGGCCAGGGTCGAGCTGGGTGCCGGCACACCTTTTTAGTTCAGCGACAATTTCGGCCTCGGATAGCGCTGCTTTATAAGGTCTGCCGCTGCGCATTACTTCGTAGGCGTCAGCGATTGCTGCAATCCGCGCCAGCAGGGGCACTTCTTCTCCCTTTAGTCCCTGCGGGTAGCCAGTGCCGTCCCAGTGTTCGTGGTGAGCCAGGATATCTTCCGCTACGTGGGCAAATTCTTCCATGGCCCGGGCAATACGGCACCCTGATTCGGGATGTTTTTTGACTGTTTCCCACTCTTCTGCGGTTAAAGGCCCTATTTTGGTGAGGATTTTCTCGGGAATGTTTATTTTGCCTATATCGTGCAGGGTAATCAGCAGGCTTAAGCGGTTTAGCTCTGCTTCCGGAAGCCCGAGGCGTTCTCCGATTTGAAAGGCGATATTTTGCATTTGTAGGGTATGCTGTTCTGTTTCAAAGCTTTTGGCTCCCAGCGTTTTGAGTAGGGCGCTGAGGACGGCGCTTCTTGCGCTGTGGTAATTGGAGAGTTTTTGCTTATACATATCATCTTCGGCGTCTTTCAAAGTTTCGAGCAGGCTTTTTTCTGTTCTGTCTTTTTGTGCGGCGCCTAAAGATATGGAAACAGGGATTTCTTCCACGTAAGTTTGGCTACAGTTTTCATTTATTCTTAGGCATATAGAGCTTGCTATTTCAGCCGAAGCCCGGGGTAGAAGGATTACAAATTCATCCCCACCCCAGCGGGCGATAATATCTTCCCGGCGGCAGGAGTGCCTTAAAATGTGAGCAGTGCTCCTGAGCAACTCGTCACCGGTGCTGTGCCCGTAGGTGTCGTTAATTAGCTTGAGGCCGTTCAAATCGGCCATGATGATGCTTATGGGCAGCTGTCTTGCGGTGTCCAGCCTCTGCATTTCTTCTTCCAGGTAGTGGCGGTTGTGAAGGCCTGTTAGCCGGTCGTGAAAGCTCATGTAGCGTACTTTTTCTTCCGCCTGCTTGCGTTCCGTGATATCGTTGATGAGGGTCAAGGCGGCAGGGCGGCCTTCCCAATCTACAGAAGTGGTGTTGACTTCAGCCCATTTGATTCTGCCGTCCCCGGCGATGATTCTGAAGGTATATTTATCTTGGGAGATTTCTCTGCTGATTCTCTTTTGGTAACGCTCGAACAGCTGCTCTTTGTCTTCGGGGTGGGTGAATTCCAGAAAAGGAGTGGAGGTGAGCACTTCTGCGGGATAACCGTAGAACTCCACGGCCTTGGGATTGACAAATTTGTGCATCCCGTCCTGGGCAATGACGATAGCTTCATTGGCGTTATTTACCAGGAGGCGGTAGCGTTCTTCCGATTTTTGCAGGGCCTTCTCGATTTCTTTGCGGGCGGTAATATCTCTAATGGTGGCCAGCAGAAATTTTTTTTCACCGCTACCGTATACAGTGTGGATGACCTCTGCCGGGAATATGCGGCCGCTGGTGCTCTGGAAAAGCCATTCAAACTTTGCATAACCTCTTTCCAGGCTCTCGGAGATTATTTGCCGGGATAACGCGATAGAATCCCGGCCGTCCGGTTGGGTGGGAGGAGAAAAGTGGGCGGGCCTGCTCATCCGAAACTTTTCCTTTTTGTCAAGCTCGAACAGCTCCACGGCGCGCTGGTTACAGTCTATAAATTCATCTTTTGTTACGAGGACAATGGCGTCGTCGGAGCCTTCAAAAGCCGCCTTGTATTTTTCTTCACTGGTGCGCAGCTCCTCTTCCGCCTGTTTGCGCCTGGTAATATCTATTCCCAGGCCGTAAAAAAAGTCCAAGGTGCCGTCCTCTTTGTAAAAGGGCACGCCGTGCCATTCTACCAACAATTTTTTCCCGTCCCTGGTAAGAACGAAGTTTTCGTTAACAGTTGGCTCCTCTGACTCGGATAGAGTATGGAAAATTTTGCTGACCTTTTCCTGCTCATCAGGGGGAATAAATGTTTTCAGGTAGTCTTTCCCCAGTACTTCGTGAGAGTGATAGTTAGTGGCCTGCAGCATAACTTCGTTTATTTTAAGTATACGTCCGTTATGATCGATGATAACCATGAATAACGGTGTAAACCTCAGGATGGAGGCATATAAGTCCCGCTCGGAGCGCAGTTCTTTTTCCTCCCTTTTCAGCGCGGTAATATCATGAAAGAAGGTGGTAAAACAGCCCGGCTCGTCACAGCTGGCAGTAACATCGTAGCAGCGGTCTGCTATCTCCACATGCCCTTCCAGGCGGGCAGTTGCACCTGTCGAAGCCACCTTTTCATAGAGCTCGAACCAGTCAAAAGAAAATAGTTTATTAATATCCGCAGGCAGCTCGGTTAATTTTTTGCCAATAAGACTTTCCCTTGTCAGACCTGTCATTTCTGCAAAGGCGCGGTTTATATAGAGAAATAAATAATCAGCTGTTTTCCCATTGCTGCCCCCGATTGCCTGGTGGCGGGCAAAAGCGTCGGGCCAATTTTCCAGCAAGAAGCGCTGCCTAATATGTTTATTTTCCATTTTTCCAGCTCCGGTTGTGCGAATTGTGTTAATATCTTCTCTATTTTATCAATACAATTTAGTCATATTTCGTCAGCTAACAGCACCATTCCTGCTTGGCTGCATTAAAAACCTGGGCGAAAACTGTGCGGTTTAGTTATAAACACTCAGGGAAATTGGCCCGGCCGTTCATCAGCTCGCTCCTACGCTGAAGGAACTCCTTCAAAAATCAGCCGCCGGTCCCGGCTAGTTTAGGGACAGGCGATGATCTCTTGTCGGGCATCTGCAGTTCACTACTTACGATGGTACTAGTTTATCGTAGCCCCCCGCTTCCACTAGAAGGAATGGAGATGTATTGAGTTGAAGCTGCGCCAAGAGGATCGAAAAAGCACTGCAGCAGACCCGGGGCGTCCTCTCTGCCTAAGGCAGCCAAGGATGCGGCTGAGCGCGGGCAGGCTGCCATTTACCTGCTCCGCAGCGGTACAGTAATTGCTGTGTTCGCGGTGGCTGATGGCATCCGGCAGGATACAACATCGTTGCTATTCCACTTGCTGGGGGTGTACTCGCCGCGTGGGGCATACTTCTTACGCCTGCCGTGGGCGCAATACTCATGTCGGCGAGCACGGTAATCGTGGCCGTCAACGCTCAACTGCTGAGGCGGGTAGTGCTCTAGCCGTCCCTCAAACACAAGTGAAAGAAGATGTTCGTTGGACATTGGTTCATTGCGTCCTTAATAATAAGCATAATGAGCAATCTATAAAACATTATAAAACATGAAATGTATGCATTGTTTTTTCACCTATGCATTGTTTTTCCTTCCCTTGACATTACAACCCAGCGGCATATAATAATGTACACTTCGGTTGATGAGAAAGGAGCTTGAAGAAGATGTCCGGCTTTCCATGCCTTTAACCTATCAGGCTAAATTTATCAGAGCTGCCATCTGGAGCTCCGTTAAGTTGCGCATTTTACTATACGCCCGTTATTTATTTTGAAAAAAGAGGTGTGCAAGAGATGGAATTAACAGGAAAACGTATTGCTATTATGCTGGAAGATTTGTATGAAGACCCGGAATATTGGTACCCGTACTACCGCTTTCAAGAGGCCGGAGCGGAGGTAGTGGCGGTAGCTCCTGAAAAAAAAGTCTATACCAGCAAACACGGTTATCCCGCTGCTGCCCACGTTACCCCTCAAGAAGCCAGGCCTTCCCGGTTCGACGCCGTAATTGTTCCGGGAGGTTACTCCCCGGATCGCATGCGCCGTTCCCCTGAAATGGTAGAGTTCCTGGGGGAGGCTTTTCGGCTGGGCAAAGTAGTGGCAGCCATCTGCCACGGGCCTTGGATGCTGGCCTCTGCAGGAGCACTGCAAGGAAAAAAGGTGACCTCTTTCTTCTCAATCCGAGACGACCTTGTTAATGCGGGAGCTTCCTTTTCGGACCAGCCAGTAGTACGGGACGGCAACGTAATAACCTCCCGCAAACCAGATGACTTGCCGCATTTTTGCCGGGAAATTATCAAGGCTTTAACTATTTAGGTTTTAACTACCTATTACAGATAACTGAAGCCGTGGGCTTTCTGATAGCTTCATCGTAACCGGGAAGAAGCTTCCCGGGCTTACTCACCCAAGGCGATTCTCGCATCCAGCGCCACCATCTTATTCCCGTGGGCCAGGAAAGGATTTATATCCATTTCCATGATAGATGGATTATCCTGGAC
>SLJK01000060.1 GCA_007135125.1 Syntrophomonadaceae bacterium
GCTCAGTCAGGGGAACAGGTTCCTTGCGGGATTTAAAGGACAGCGGCCCTGATGGAATTTCCATTCCCAGCCCAAAACGACGTGAGCGCCTGCCAAATATTGCCTCCATTAAAGGAAAACTGTTTAACGTATGAAGGGGATCACCGTTTCTGACCATGGTTTGGCACCTCAACCTTTCATAAATTTTTCACTTAAAAAATGTTACTACATTTCAGCAGGGAGCAGGGGACGATTCTTTTTTCTAAGCTCTAAATATTTTATTTACCGTAAACGCGGTTAACCTGGATAACTATCTCAGTAAATTATCGTCTCGGTCAGACATAGATGCAATTATATGGCGGATAGCTACAAATACCCCACTCGCAAACTTGTTCTGGCTCACCTTGGCTCGGCCAAACTTAGAAGGTTGCCTTCCGAATCCTTAAAATAGGCTACTTTCTCACCATCGACCTCAAAGATACCGAACTCATCAGGCGATAATCCCGGGAGATCTTGCACCTCATGTTCAAACTTGACCCCCCGTTCGCTCAACTCATGGACAACTTCTTCGATATCTTCTACATGCCAGGCAGCCACCGGGTGATCGGCTTTTGTGCTAGACTCGCGTTCGTAGACATAAAGCACGGTAACATCGCCGGTCTTAAACGCAATATCATTCCCAGTTACAGGAACATTGGCCCGACTAAGTTTCAGCTTATTAGCATAGAATGCTTCGGCCCGACTGATATCCGTCGCCGGCAGCAATGTCATCACGGAAAAATCGCTCAACATATTCAGCCACCTCTATTTCGTTGTTTCGTCTTCTCCATACAGCCTCATTACCTGCCTCACCAGCTTCAGACATAATGGCGCATGAAGCCCTCGATCATCGCATTTACCTGGTCGGGCACCTCGAGCTGGCTGAAGTGGCCCGCGCCGACAGTCCAGCCGTTAACCACGGTCGGCAGCCACTGCGACATGAGGTGTGGTGGAGTGCTTAATGGCGAGGTTGCCAGGTGCAGCGCCGGGACCTTGCACTGTGTTGCTACGCTCTGGCTGTCAAACTCGAGAATCTCCCGCAAGGCGCTGGCAGCGACATGGCTTGGTGCAGTCATCATCACCGCTGTCACATCCTCCACCAGCTTCCGGTCGGAGGTGGGTAGGAACATCTGTTGGATGAATTGCTGGCGGGGCTCCTGGTTGCCGGCTTCGATGGCTGCAACCATCGCCTCGAGCCCTTTTAACAATTCGGATGGAGAGATAAAGGGTGTCTCATCCACCATAACTATGGCCGCGACGCGATCTGGGTATGCGGCAGCCAGCTGCAAGGCCGCGGTACCCCCCATGCTGTGACCCACTGCCACGACCTTGCCGAGATCGAGGTAGTCAATGATGTACGCAATATCATCGGCGTAGGCAGTGATGGGATAAGGGCCCTGAGGCTTGTCACTTTCACCGTGCCCGCGCAGATCGACGGATACGACCCGGTGCTGCCGGGCGAAGTGCGCTGCCTGCGGGGCGAAAAACGACCGGTTACACGTCCAACCGTGTACGAAAACGAATGTTGGTTTACCTGCCCCTTGATCATCATAAGCCAACTTAACTTCTTTATGGGTAATCGTTGCCATTTTCTTTTCCCCTTTCTTCATTATATGTAGAGCTCATGAATCCAAGTATGAAATATAAATTACCAGGCGATATCGAAATCACCAGGTAGCAAAGCGAAACTTACATCTCACTGTCATCATGCATGACCTGCCATATTATCCCAAATTTATCTGTAAGAGAACCGTAATATTTGCTGAAAAAAGTTTCCTGGAGTTCCATGTCGACAGTGCCACCTTCTTGTAGCCTGTCAAACAAAGTTGTTATCTCATCGATATTTTTTAGCATGATAACGAGGCTGATATTATTTCCCTTAACTAAAGGTTCTCCGGGTAAAAGATCGGAGAACATATCAATGGTGCCGAAAATATTTAGGACAGTATGCATGATTAGGTGTTTATGCTCATCCGGAATAGGAAATCCAGGGTCAGGAGGAGCATCTCCGAAAGTCATTATTTCCGGAGTTTCAGCAGTGAAAACCTGCCTGTAAAATTCTACTGCTTCGAGACATTCTCCATCAAAATTTACATAGGCATGAACAGACATTTAATACACTCTTTTGTATTGTTTATCTTTGCTATACAACGGAAAGCGCGGTTTGTTTATTAGAAGGGGAGTTATATTCCATCTGGCAGCATAACTGTTCCATAGGCAGGCATCACTGTTTATCCTCCATTTTTGGGTTTACCGGGTTCTTGTCTGTAGCAACAACCCCTTTCCCATGCTACATGTAGCAACAATACTGTCCCCCTGCTATATTTCTGCTACACCTGGTTTAAGTGGAAAATGTTATCTGGATCGTGTTCGTTTTTGATCTTAACAAGTCGCTGGATTATTCGTTGAGGAAGTGTCAGATAAAGGTTAAACAACGTTTTATTAGTTCGTGTAATTAAGCTCTCTGGCCTGAGATAAAGCTTTTTTCACATTATGCCATTTAAGTCTCTGAGATAACGCCAAGCTGTACCAGCATCGTATACCTATCGAAGGCTTCCCAGTGTTCAACGATTTTACTGTCTACAAGCCTGTAAATCGATAAGTCATCAACCGAGAATTTCCTGCCGGAAGGTGGAATCTCTATATATTCTTCCTTGTGCGTACCGGTTTTTACCGATCTGACTGTTACCTTATCGCCTTCAGCAACCATATCTTTTAAAATAAACTGAGCATCAGGAAAAGCGTTGAAATAATGTTGATTGTGCTGCTTTAAACCTTCACATTTCCCCCTTTTAATATATTACCTCACATTGTCCGAGTATATTACCTAATATGATATTAAACCAAACAACGCCAACCTTTATATAAGCAAAACCCCCATTCTGCCATGAGTTCATTCTCATTTTTTGATGGGGGTGATAAAAAATGTTAAAATCCAAGTTATCATGATGCTCGACTTATTTGCAAGGTGGGTTCTATTTTGCGCTTGCCTTGCACGTATATACAGGCACGTATAGACGGGCGGCCCTTTTTACTGGCTTTATAATATATATTTTCCCAAGCCCTTTTCAGCCTGCCCACCTGAAATAACCACGTGGGGTGCAAGCATTTACCTTTTCCTTCCAGCGCTAATTCGGGCCTTATCGGGGAGGGGCGTGGGCCAATAATAGGAGCCCCGCGCCACGAGCCGGGCCGACGCCATACGTGGGGGGGTACCCCTCTCCTTGCCCTGCCCGGTTCACTTGCCCGTGCCCAGTAGCTGGTCCGGGGCTTGTGCCCGGGAGAGCTACTGGGCCCTTCTGGAGCCGGGACATTCCCTTCCCTTTAATACAGGAGGCAAGACGACACCGGGGCCAGACCCGGCAAGCAAACCTGGAGCTGAAAACGAATACCGTATTGACCTTACCCCTACAGAGAAACTGGAACTTGCCATGAGGATTGAAGAGGCATCAGGAGTAAGAGTTGGTAGGCCAAAGATAGAAGAAGAATATAGCATTAATTCGGACGAATATGAGCAAAAATGCGCTGAAAAAAAGGTGCCAGAATTGGGGGAATTTAATTCACCAAAGGAACGAGAAAGTTCTGCCATAGCAGCTAAGTCCGTTGGTTGGAAAAGAGAAACCTATCGGAAAGCCAAGGCTGTTGTCAAAAGCGGTGATAGGGTTGCCGTCCTTGTCTGTTCCATCATTGAAATTTGCGGCAGCTTTACCGGATTTGGAAAGTTTGCCAATTTCGGTAAAATCCTTTAATATGTGAAATACTGTTTGCTGACTACAATCCACCGCTTCCGTAATAGCCATGTGCATGGCAAAGATCTTCTTGTTCCTTGTTGCTATCCTGCCCTTTTGCAAGGAGTAAAAAGAAGCGGCGAATGGTAAGATACCTGCCGAAAGTTTTAAGGGTGCTTCAGGTGGCAAAGGGTATGTCCTCCGGGGGCACAGAATTGATATTGCAGGGGCAGGACAACGGGCCCAGGCCTGAAACTTGTGACTGGATTGCCGAATTTGAAACAAATATCATTTTCGGCAAACCCTCCGGTTTTACCGAAAAACCCCCTGGGTATTGTCCAACCGGGGCAAGCTCCAGGGTTTTTGCTGCAGTACTCTTGCAGTACGGGGCCGGGAACCTTTATATTATCGGGCCTGTGAAGACGGTGTCTGATACTAAGTAATCCTTAACATAAATACGGTGATGTATATAACGGTTCTCATAAATTATTAATTATGGTATAATGCTTGTATAGAGGTGAGCATTATGCCAAGGAAAAGCCCGTTTATAATTAGCTTAACAGGTTATGAAAAAGTGGCACTTGAATCAGCAGCACGAAAATATACGTCACCGTATAAAGATGTTGTCCGTGCTAAAATTGTTTTGCTGGCTGCACAGGGTTACAGTAATGATGAAATTGCTTTGCGCTTGGATACACCACGCCAGATTGTGAGTAAATGGCGTAAACGCTTTTTTCAAGACCGCCTTATGGGTTTGCAAGATCAACCCCGGGGCGGCCGTCCCGGGTGTTTTTCCCCCAGCGCTGATCATCGAAGTTAAGGCTATTGCTTGCCAACTTCCCCGTGATCTTGGTATTCCATTATCACGTCTGTCAACTTCTGAGTTGCAACGGGAAATTACCAGCCGGGGTATTGCAGCCGAGATTAGCGGTATGACGATTTGTCGCTGGTTAAGTCAGGATGCAATTAAACCATGGCGTTACCGTAGCTGGATTTTTCCTCGAGATCCGGCGTTTGCTCAAAAAGCATCACGGGTATTGGATCTTTACGAGGGCGTCTGGGATAACAAACCCCTTGGCCCTAATGATTATGTTGTTTCTGCTGATGAGAAAACAAGTATCCAGGCCCGGAAACGCAAACATGCTTCTGTGGGTCCTGCTTCCCATAAAGCAATCCTTGTTGAACATGAATATGAAAGAAAAGGTGTATATGCTTTCCTGGCCGCCTGGGATGTTAAAAGGGCAAAAATATTTGGACGTTGTGAGGAAAAAAGCGGCATAGCTCCTTTTGACCGCCTTGTTAGTCAGGTAATGAGTCAGGAACCATATGCATCGGCAGAAAGGGTCTTCTGGATTATGGATAATGGATCTTCCCATAGGGGAGAACGGTCTGTAAAACGCTTACAGGGAAAAATGGCCGACAATTGTTCCAGTCCATCTGCCCATTCATGCAAGCTGGCTTAATCAGATTGAAATATACTTTTCCATTGTGCAGCGCAAAGTGCTCACCCCTGTTGACTTTATTTCCCTTTCAGAAGCTGAGGAAAGGTTGCTGGGTTTTCAAGAACGTTATCAAGAGGTAGCAAAGCCTTTTGATTGGAAATTTACACGGGATGATTTGAAACAATTGTGTGAAAGATTATCATTAAATCAGAATTCCGCTAAAGAGTTGTGATCAACAGTTTGTTAAAGAAATACGTCACCGTAATTATGTTTTAGAGTACTAAGGATGCGTTGGATAAACCAGAAGATCATGACCATCTCAATAGCAAGTTTAAGGATGATTCCACCAAGAAGCCCGATAAGGGAGCCAAAGCTGGAGCGGAGGGCTGTTTTCAGGGGAAGGCCCCTTAACATTTCACCAATTAAGGCCCCCAAGAAGGGTCCAAAGATAATACCCGCCGGCCCTAAGGTGATAAGCCCCAACAACAGTCCTGCTACAGCTCCCCACATCGCTGTCTTGGAGCCTCCAAGACGTCTTGTTCCCGCCGCTGTAGCGACGTAATCAACTGCCATAACCAGAATTACAGCGATACCTTGCAGGATATAAAAAAATGGGGTCAAGTTGCCGAAGCCGGTTAGAATACCGAAGAGCAGCATTCCTAACCAGATTAAAACAGGGCCGGGTAGGAGAGGAAATATGGTTCCCAGTATCCCCAGCAAAAAGAGAACTGTGGTAAGAAGGGCAGCCAGAATGGTCATTTATAACTCCTTTATATTATGTTGGATTTATTATAGCTCAAAAAAGACCGCTAATTCTTCTCTTTCTCACTTTCACTTTCTATCTCGTAGAAGCGCACTTCTTTGTTGTTAATGTTGTCTTCCTCCAGGTATTCTTTCGTGGCCTTCGGTGCGGATATGTAGCCAGGATCCCCGTCGCTGACATACTTGCGGTGCGGATTATCCTCAAAATATTCCAGCCAGTCATAGAGTCCTACCCCTTCGGTTTTCATTTCGCTGGCACGGATGCGGGGCAATCTGGAAGGGTCAAAGTTTTCATGAAAAGGAGAGGGAGCCGGGTTTGCTCCCACCAGTAAGACAGCTTCATTATGATAACTAATATCCTCGTATGAGCCTTTTAGGGCCAGTCCGGGGTTATCCTGGGGATATGCCCCGTAGGGCAGGGCCAGCGAACGGACCTGGTAGTTTGGCACATACTTCTGTGTTTCCCTGACATGATAGGCCAGTTCTTGCTGCACTTTTCCGGAGCCTATACGGGAAAGATTGGCATGGCCGTAAGTGTGGTTGCCGATCTCAAAGCCTTTATCAACCAGATAATTAAGTTTTTCTTCAATATATTCCTGCTGCCTGAAAGGGTTAGGGTAGTAGATATAAAAAGTAGCGGCAAGGCCGAAATCCGGGTTCTCTTTGTAGAATTCTTCCATTATAGCTACAGCACAGTCCGGATCAATTTTTTTGCCGTCGTTGTCCTCCAGGAAATTGAACTGCCCTTTAGTAGCATCGTCAAAGGTGAGTACTACAGGTGAGGTGCCAGCGGGAATATCAATATTTCCGTTAACGATGTCGCTTAGATTTACTGCACGGTACCCTTTTTCATACAGCAGCTCTAAATCCCGCCTGAAATTATCTGGGGTGCGCCGCCATTCACTTTCCGGAGAACCTATTTCATGGTACATCAAAACCATAAAATCTCCCAGCTCGTTGGGTTTTATTTTCTCAAAGTCCAGTTCTGTGGCTTGCTTTTCTTCACTGACCTCCTCTTTTTCAGCCTCTTCAATTGTATTATCTTTGCTCTCCTCTTCGTTTTTCTCAGCAGTAGAAGAAGAATGCTCTTCCGCTGAAGATTCCTCCCTGTCCTGCACGGCTGGCACTTCCCCCGTGCCGCAGGAAAACTGGAATAAAAGTAACGGCAGCATTACAAAGAACAGGAGAATAGAAAAATAGCTCCTTTTTTTCCGGGAATATTTTGCTAAGTTGGCAGGCATGGACGGACCTCCTCTAGGAATAGTGTATATGTTTTTTATAAAAGCAGGGCATCATAAGTATTCTGATTGTTGATGTCTATCTTATCAGATCCGCCGGCAAATAAAAAGACGTTCAAGGTTAAGAAAAACGTTCTTTACGCATAATTTTCGCAATGATTGTTTACTTCTACTGCTTCTGCTAAAATAGAGCTGAAGTAAAGAGTTATATCGAGCCCGGCTGCTGCAGGTGAGTTATTTTTTCATCAGTAATAGATTGGCACCGCTGCCTGCAAACTGTTTATGGGGGTGTTTGTGGTTGAAGATAGTGTCCGGAGAAAGGATGGCGGAGATAGATAGAGAGGCTATTAATGAGTACGGTATCCCAGGCCTGGTGCTCATGGAAAATGCCGGCCTACAGGTGGTAAACACGGTGCAGTATATTCGTCCTCAAGTTCAGGACGGCAGAATCGTGGTGTTGTGTGGAAAAGGCAATAACGGTGGTGACGGATTTGTTATTGTCAGGCATCTGGTGCGCCTCGGGTACCTTGTAGAAACGTGGGCGCTGGGTGAGGTTTCCCAATACGATGGAGATGCGCGGGTAAATTATAATATTCTTCTTAAGCAGGGCTTTGAAGTTTCTGTTATGGATGAAACAGAACCAGCAGTCCGTTTGCGCTATTTGGACAAAAAGGATCTTATCATCGATGCGCTTCTTGGTACAGGGCTCAAGAGCAAAGTAAGAGAGCCTTTGGCCGGTATAATCAGCGCTGTAAACGAGAGTCCGGCTGAGGTGCTTTCCGTTGATATTCCCTCAGGAATTTCTGCTGATAACGGACAGGTTATGGGTTCGGGAGTGAGGGCTGATTATACCGTTACTTTTGCTCTACCCAAAAAAGGGCTCTTTCTTTTCCCCGGCGCAGATTACTGTGGTAAAATAAAGATTGTTGATATAGGAATACCTGGGGAGCTTACTGCGGCAGATGATATCAGGGAGAACCTTATTACAAGCAATCTGGTCGGTTCACTGCTTCCCGGTCGTATTTCTAATGGTCATAAGGGAACTTATGGGCGGGCACTAATCCTGGCCGGCTCACAAGGCATGACTGGCGCTGCAGTTCTGGCCGGCGAGTCTGCTTTAAGGGGTGGGGCCGGGCTGGTTTATGTAGGAGCAGCAGAGGAACTATGTCCTATCCTTGAGTCAAAGCTGAAAGAAATTATCGTACTTGGTTTTCAGGGTGATGGCAGCGGAAATCTTGCCGGGGCAGGGTTTGACAAAATAAGAGAGAAAACGGCGGAGTGCCAGGCTGTGGCTTTTGGACCGGGTCTTTCTCCCACTAGGGAAACGCTGCACTTGTTGGAGAATCTGGCAGCGGAGCTGTCCATCCCCATGGTGGTAGATGCTGGCGGGCTGGCAGCTTTGGCCTTGAAACCGGGACTTTTGCCTTTGAGCGGGGCTCCTTTAATTTTGACTCCCCATCCGGGAGAAATGGCCAAACTAACAAAGACCAGCACGGAGGCAGTTCAGCAGGAGCGGTGGGAACTGGCATCCAGGAAAGCCCGAGAGTGGAAGGCAGTGGTGCTGCTTAAAGGTGCTTATACGGTAGTAGCGCTGCCCGACGGAGAAGTACATGTAAATCCCACTGGAAATCCGGTCCTTTCCACGGCAGGGACTGGAGACCTGCTCACGGGGCTTGTTACTGCTTTGCTGGCCCAGGGGTTGTCCCCGGAAGATGCTTCCAGGTGCGGGGTTTATTTGCATGGGCTGGCTGCGGATCTACTGCTAGGGGAACGCGGGGCAAGAGGCCACAAAGCAGGGGATATCCTGGATTATTTCCCGTTGGCGATTAACCAGTTAATTTCTGGAAAGGATGAAAAATATGGCAGATAAGCTAACAGCTAGAGAGATAATGACGAAGAACGTGATCACAGTGAGACCGGAGGATGATGTGGAGAAAGTAGCTCGCCTACTGGTAGAGCACCAGGTCAGCGGACTTCCGGTGGTCGACGGGGAAGGGAAAGTGGTCGGAATAATTACAGAGGGAGATCTGGTAGTTCAGGAAAAGAAGGTAAAGGCACCCGCTTACAGCATTATTCTGGGAGGAGTAATCTACCTGGAAAGCTTAAATAAATTTTTCGAGCAGTTAAAACGAACAATTGCAGAACAGGTAGATGGTTTAATGACCAGTAAAGTACATACCGTGGGCCCTGACAGCACGGTGCAGGAAATTGCTACTATAATGGCTGAAAAAGGAGTAAACCGTTTGCCAGTGGTGGACGAAGCAGGTAAGCTGCTGGGTATAGTTACGCGGCAGGATGTGATTAAATGGACGCATAAAAGTTAAAGGAAGATTATGGTAGGATGGCAGGATGGCATGATGGCCAGGCAGTCATGGTTTTTGCTATTATCTGAAAAGAAATGATGGATGAAAACAGAGTAAGGCCGCAGTTCTCTGCTGTGTTGCTTATGAGTACAGGCGGTGATATAATAACGAAAGTGCCTGTTGTAACTTAAGAGGGGCTGCATTAAACGGAGTATAACGGAGGATTACCTATGGAAAAGAGAAAAATAGGGGTGGGTTTTCTGGGTCTGGGCACTGTTGGAAGCGGGGTACTGGAAATCCTGCAGATGAACCGGGAGCAGGTAACCCGCCGGGCAGGAGCTGAAATAGAGGTAAGGAAAATACTGGTCAGGGATCCCCACAAGAAAAGGGCAGTAAATGTTAATAACGATCTTTATACTTCAGATGCCGATGAGGTGCTGGACCACCCGGAGATCGATGTAGTTGTGGAGGTCATGGGTGGGGTAGACGAAGCGAAAAAGTATGTAAAGAAAGCGCTGCAAAACAAGAAATATGTCATTACTGCCAATAAAGACCTTATGGCCACATCTGGTGCGGAGCTGATGTTACTTGCCGGTGAATACGAGCGGAATATTTATTACGAAGCAAGTGTCGGGGGAGGCATACCTCTCATAAGGCCTCTTAAACACAGCCTTAGCGGCAACCGTATATCCCGGATTATCGGCATAATAAACGGTACCACAAATTACATTCTTTCCAAGATGAGCCTGGAAAATATGGATTTTGAAACAGCACTGGCTGAAGCCCAGGAGAAAGGCTTTGCCGAACAGGATCCTTCCAATGATCTGGAAGGAAAGGATGCCGGCTATAAATTGTGTATATTGGCCGGTCTTGCTTTTAATAGCCGTGTTAATTATGAGGATCTGTATGTTGATGGCATAAACGGGATTGACAAAAGAGATATCGCTTATGCCCGGGAATTAGGCTTTACCCTGAAATTGCTTGCTATCGGCGAGGAAATTGACGGTGCACTGGCTCCCCGGGTTCACCCGGCACTGGTCCCTTCCACGCACCCCCTGGCAGGAGTGCTTTTTGAAAATAACGCCCTTTATGTGACTGGAAATGCTGTGGGCGAAGTAATGTTCTTTGGACCGGGAGCGGGTGCTTTGCCAACTGGCAGTTCCATAGTCGCTGATTTGTTAGATGTTGCCCATGAGATGCGCTGCCAGGAAGAGGGTTCTGTTATGGAGCTGCACTTCCAGGACAAAACAATCATCTCCATGGACAAATTACATTCAGCTTTCTTTCTCCGCTTGCAGGCCAAGGATCAACCGGGAGTTTTTGCCAGCCTGGCTACGACCTTTGGGAACGAAAATGTAAGCTTGGATATGATTATTCAGAAAAGCAGCACCGAAGGGCAGGCCGAAATCGTGCTGGTGACTCATGAAGTAGAAGAAAAGAACTTTAATCGGGCGGTAGATAAAATTCGTGATTTTTCCTATGTCAGAAGGATAAACAGTATTTTTAGGGTTATAAAAACCTAGTAAATTGAGAATATGCGTTCAAGATGTTTGCCAGCAGCAGGTTTTAAGTTTTCTTAAACTTTCAGGTGAATTCAGGAGTAGTCGTCTATTTACTATTAATATTTTTTTAGAGAAGGAATAGCTACTTTTTTTGTGGAATATAAATACAACATGTTAAGTTTGTATTTATTTTTATTGTGGTGTACTTGAATCTGAGTATGCAACTAAGAGAATGGTGGATATGAATATTCTCAGCGATCTGGTCAGACCTACCTGGGCAGAGGTCGACCTCTCTTACCTGCGTTCCAATATTAGGGAGTTCCAAAGAATGCTGCCCGGTGAAGTCAAGATGATGGCCGTGATTAAGGCGGATGCTTATGGGCATGGTGCTGTTGCGGTAGCAAAGACGGCCATGGATGAAGGGATATCAATGTTGGGGGTTGCCTCCCTGGAAGAGGCTCTTGCTCTTCGTCTTGAAAGCATTGACCTTCCCATTCTGCTCCTGGGGTATAAGGGGGTGACACAGCACCAGCTCTTATTAAATAATGGTTTAACTCCTGCTATTTTTGAGTGGCAGACGGCATGGTCACTTTCCAAGCAGGCCGAAAGTTTGGGGAAGGTCGTAGGAGTGCATGTAAAGATCGACACAGGTATGGGAAGGTTGGGTCTGCATGACCCAAGAGATGCCCTCCATTTCCTGGAAAAGATCTGTGCACTGCCCGGCTTGAAGCTTGACGGTGTTTTTACCCATTTTTCTGCAGCCGATGAAGGAGACCGCAGTTTTACGCTGAGTCAATTGCAGGTATTCAAGGAGTTGCTCCATGCTTGTCGTGAAAAAAAAATGCTTATTCCTCTAAAGCATGCTGCTAATAGTGCTGCTGCTATTAACTACCCCGAGACCCATTTGGATATGGTGAGGATTGGAATAGGGCTGTACGGATATTATCCTTCGAAAGAAATAAATAGGGATAAAATACACTTAGCTCCTATCGCATCTCTAAAAACCAGGGTTATTTTATTAAAAAAAGTTTTTGCCGGGACTCCGATCAGCTATGGCAAGACATTTGTAACGACAAGAGACACCATTATCGCTGTGGTGCCGCTGGGTTACGGTGACGGTTACAGCAGGCAATTGTCAAATGTGGGAACTATGCTGGTGCGAGGTTGCAGGGTCCCTGTAGTGGGAATGGTTTGCATGGATATGTGCATGTTGGACGTGGGCGATGTCCCAGACGTACAGGAAGGGGATGAAGTTGTGGCTTTGGGTGCCCAGGGAAACAAGCAGATAAGTGCCGATGATTTGGCTCTGCAGACGGGCACTATCAGCTACGAGGTTTTATGTAATATAAGCCCCAGGGTTCCCAGAATATATAATACCGACGAAATAGTTGCCAACAGAAAATTGTAAAGGGCCTCTTTTTCTTTCCAGGACAGCAGTTTTTATGAAATTTAACAAACTCATATTATTTCTTTGGGGGTGCTTTCTTTGAAACTGACGAAAAGAATCATGATCAGCCTTCCCCAGAACCTGCTGAGGGAAGTGGACGGAGTCGTAGAACTGGAAAGGAAAACACGCAGTGAGTTTATCCGTGAAGCTATGAAACTTTATCTTCAAGAAAGAGAAAAAAAACAAATTAGAGAGCGCCTGCAAGAAGGGTACATGGAAATGGCAAGGTTAAATCTCTATTTGGCCAACGAAGCCCTGAATGCAGAAAATGAGGCAGGTCGGCTTGCCGAAGAAATGGTAAGTGGAGAGTGAAAAGCTTGGACGTGAGGCGTGGTTTTGTCTATTATGCTGATTTGAGTCCTGTTGTGGGGTCTGAACAGGGAGGATTTAGGCCCGTCCTGATCATTCAGAATAACGTTGGCAATAAGTACAGCCCCACTGTTGTTGTGGCAGCCATTACCTCTCATATTGAAAAAGCTAAACTTCCGACCCATGTTGAATTACCAGCAGCACAGTATGGCCTGGAAAAGGATTCGGTAATTTTGCTGGAACAACTGCGAACCATTGATAAGCAAAGGCTGCAGCAAAAAATTACTGAGTTAGATGAAACCATTATGTCTTCAGTTGACGAGGCATTAAAAATAAGCATGGGGTTGATTGATTTTTAATTGTTTATTAGGAATGTGCGATACCGGCTTGTTGTGTGTGGTTTTAAGTTGTGTTATAGTAAGATAGAAATATTCAGACAAGCCTTTTGGGAGGTTAATTTTGATGGAAGGGGAAAAAAAACACAGGGTACTGGTGAGTGATCCCGTTTCGGAAGAAGGTATCAAGCTTATCCAAGAAGTAGCAAATGTGGACATTAAAACAGGGCTCTCACCTGAGGAGATAACGGAAATTATTGGAGAATATGATGCGCTGATGGTGCGCAGTGGCACACAGGTTAACGCTGATGTTATAGAAGCGGGAACGAATTTAAAGGTAATTGGTAGAGCTGGTGTCGGGGTCGATAATATTGATGTAGAAAAAGCTTCAGAAAAAGGTATACTGGTGGTTAATGCCCCGGAAGGAAATACCATATCTGCAGCTGAACATACAATGGCATTAATGCTCTCCATGGCGCGTAATGTTCCCAAAGCCTCTTTTTCTCTAAAAGAGGGCAAATGGCAGCGCAGTAAATTCATGGGTATAGAATTGTATAAGAAGACGCTGGGGATTATCGGCCTGGGCCGGATCGGCACGGAAGTGGCCAAGAGAGCCCGTTCGTTTGGCATGAATATTTTAGCATATGATCCTTATATTTCTGCGGAGTCTGCGGAAAAATTGGGTGTTATTTCATGTTCGCTTGATGAAATTTATGCGCAGTCTGATATTATTACCCTCCATACCCCAAAATCTCCTGCTACCAAGCACTTGATTGGCAAAGAAGAATTCGAGAAGATGAAAGATAATGTACGCATTATAAACTGTGCCAGGGGTGGACTCATAGACGAGGAGGCACTATTTCAAGCGTTAACCAGTGGCAAGGTTGCTGCGGCGGCGTTGGATGTATTTGAAGAAGAGCCTCCCCAAAACAGTCCCTTGATGGAATTAGAACAGGTTATTGCCACGCCACACCTGGGAGCTTCTACGCAGGAAGCGCAGGTTAATGTGTCTGTACAGGTTGCCGACCAGATAGTGCATATGCTTAAGGGCGAACCAGTTCATATGGCTGTTAATGTGCCTGTGCTGCCGCCGGAGATTATGTCCGAAGTTGAACCTTTTATTCCTCTCATGAAGACCCTGGGGAGTTTTTATATGCAGGTTTATAACGGTAGGGTGAAGCAGATCGAAGTAGCTTATAATGGCGAAATTGCCCAGTACCCGGTCTCACCTCTTACTACTGCTCTGCTCATAGGTTTTCTGAGAGTTATGCTTAACAGCAATGTAAATTTTGTTAATGCGCCCATCATAACTAAACAGAGGGGTATCAAAGTTAATGAAAATACCAGCAGAACTGTTTCTATTTTTCATAACCTTATAACGGTCACCGTTACCACCAGTGAAGGAAGCTTTGTGTTGGCGGGAACACTGTTCGAGGGCGGCAATATGCGTATCGTCCGCATAGGGGATTACCAGGTTGATGTTGTCCCTTCACGTTATATGATAGTCTGCCAATATGTTGATAAACCAGGTGTTATCGGAAAAATCGGGAGTATCCTTGGTGATAACGGTATCAATATTGGCAGTATGCAGGTAGGTCGCCATGAAAGAAAGGGTGAAGCTCTTATGGTGCTGCAGGTGGACAATCCTGTTCCAGAAGAAGTTCTGAAAAGGCTGGATGAGGTAGAATCACTTCTCTCTACGCGCTTTGTGATATTAAACCTTAAATAATTATCGAGGATGGTTAAGATGCCTATATATGAGTTTCTTTGCGGGTGTGGACATCGTTTTGAAAAACTTTGCAAGATAGATGAAGGGGCAGCTTTTTCCTGTCCCCAATGCGGCGGTGAAGGACGCAGAGTTATGTCAGCGTTCCGTACGGGACGATCCTCTTCTTTTGACGGTGGCGGTGATATTGGAGGAAGCAGCGGCTGCAGCAGCTGCAGCAGTTCAAGCTGTGCCACGTGCGGATAAATAAGTAACCCATGATTTTTCTTTGCTGTTATTAGGCAAACAACTAAGAAGAGAAGCAGGTGATAAGAATATCTGCTTCCTTTTTTTGCCTGAAAAATACTGGTTAGTGCCTGGCCTGCTGGCGATAATAACAGTTAAGCCTTATCTATACTAATACGAGAGACTATAGGTCATTTCTATTTTTTTTGCTGCTGTAAATTGTTATAATATAGATGATGCACTAAATTTTGTAATGCAGCCATTGATTGGCAGGTCTAATTATGATAGTTTAAGCGGATTTCAAAGGAGAGGTTCACTGTGGACCAAACGATGTGTTATTTTACATTTCCCAGCACCTACCAGGCTATAAAGGCCGAAAAAGTATTGGCAGGAGGCCAGTATGAATTTCGGATGGTGCCTGTCCCCCGTGTTATCAGCTCCAGCTGCGGGACTGCTCTTCGCTGCATGCCCGGGGATGCCGGCCCTATCAGAGGTTGCCTGGAGGAGGCCTCTGTTGAAGTGGAAGAATTTTATGAGTTACAGGTAGATAAATCTGCTGGTGGTTTTAAATCCTTTTTTTCAAGGAGAGAAAAATATAATTGAAGGATAATAGGAGTATTTATTTTGACAATGCCGCAACTTCCTGGCCTAAGCCTGAAGAGGTATATGAAGCGGCGGGGAAGGTTTTACGTTACAGTGGAAGTAATCCCGGTCGTTCAGCACATACTCGTTCTATACAGGCAGAACGAATAGTATTCGAGGCCAGGGAACGGGCAGCTTCGTTCCTGGGAGCTGAGTTTCCTGAAGAAATTATTTTTACACTGAATGCCACTGATTCACTTAATATGGCCATAAAGGGCGTGTTGGAACAAGGGGACCATGTCATTTATACCTCTATGGAGCATAACTCCGTGCTAAGGCCGCTTGGTTCTCAGAAAGAAGGGGGAGGGATCACGACCACTATGGTCTCGCCCGATGCCGATGGCTTTCTTGAGGTTGAAAAGGTTGCTGAGGCCATTAAGCCTGAAACAAAAATGATCATATGCACACATGCTTCCAACATTATCGGCAGTATAATGCCGGCAGCGGCTATTGCCAATCTGGCCAAGGAGAAGGATATTGTTTTTCTGTTGGATGCTGCACAAACGGCAGGGTCCCTGCCCTTAAACCTGCAGAAAATAAGACCCCATCTGGCCGCTTTCACCGGACACAAAAGTTTGCTCGGCCCTCCGGGGGTGGGTTTGCTTTACGTATGTAAGGGGCTTCATATAAAGCCCTGGCGTGAAGGTGGGACGGGCAGCAGTTCTGAAGAGGAGCGCCAGCCACAGCTCATGCCTGATTACCTGGAAGCTGGAACGATGAATACGCCTGGTCTGGCCGGATTAAATGAGGGGATAAAATTTATCCAGGAGCAGGGAGTTTCGACGATCCGGCAGCATGATTTGTACTTACTAAACATGCTGCGGGAGGGGCTGAAGAAGATAGAAGGAACAACTGTTTATGGTTCAGATGATACATCAAGCTCCGTTGCAGTTGTTTCATTTACGGTAGAGGGTATGGATAGCGGTGAGTTGGGTTATATTTTAGAGGAGGTTTACGGAATTCTCTGCCGAACCGGTTTGCACTGTGCTCCCCAGGCCCACCGGACAATCGGCACTTTTCCCCAGGGCACGGTACGCTTCAGCCCGGGATATTTTAATACCGAGGAAGAAGTAGAATATGTGCTTGAATCTTTGCGTAAAATCACGGTATCCTTTAAGTGATAGTATCAATTTTTTTATTTGTCCAATAACGGCAGTTCAGTTCGAAAATATGTAGAAGTTAAATCTACAAAAGCCTGCCCCAGGGGGGCAAGGATTCTTTTTTGGGAATAGATAAGGTAAAAGCTTCTTTCCAGGTTGAGATCTATGATCTTGTATCCTTCTACAGCTTGCCCGCGCAGCTCTTCTGCCACCGCCCTTCTGGAGATAACCGTAACTCCCAGCCCTTTTTTAACTGCCTCCTTGATGCCTTCTTGCCCCTCCAGAAAGGCAACTATGTTAAGAGCAGCTTTTTTCCCCGTATGTTTTTTATAAGCTTTTTCGAAAACAGAGCGTGTGGCAGAACCTGGTTCTCGAAGTATAAAGGGTAATTCCAGGCAAGAAGAGATATCAATTGAAGGAAGGTCAGTGCCTTCCGGTTCGTGGAAGGGAAGTTTTGTCCCTGGAGGTGTGATCAGGATTAGTTCATCATCTACAAGTTTGACTTGCTCAAGGTCTTCATGGTTTCCCGGTTCGCCCACAAAACCAAGGTCGAATGTAAATTCTTTTATACTTTCCAGCACCTGCTTGGTGTCCCGTAACATCACCGAAAAGGTTACTTCGGGGAAACGATGACGAAACAAAAACAGTATTCCGGGGAGCAGATATGTCCCCGGAACACTGCTGGCAGCAATCTCCAGATGGCCCTTTCCAATTTCATATTCTTTTTGAATGGCAGCTAGAGCTTCTTCTTTGAGTCCCAAGAATTGTTGCGCATAGCGAAAAAGAATTTTTCCGGCTTCAGTCAGCTGAGGTTGACGCTGACTTCTATCTAATAAGGGAACCCCTATTTCATTTTCCAGTGCCTTGACGTGTGCACTGACTGTAGGCTGGCTCAAAAAAATGCTCTCTGCCGCCCGGGAAAAGCTTTTTTGTCTCACTACTTCTACAAACACTCTGAGTTGATGAAAATCCATTTTTAAATTATTCCTCTCAAGGGCTGCGGGTCAGGGTGATCAGAAAATTATCTTCTACTTCAGATACCTCAGCGTTCCAGCCCATGGAACGGGCTGAACGGGAAACGTTATCTCTGGCCACAGTGCTGTTTACTTTAACTTGCACTTCATCGATTCCGGGTTCCTGGAGTGCTTTCCGAGCCCTGATGACAGGCTCCGGGCACGAAAGGCCGCTGCAGTCTACAAATCTGGTTTCCATTTGTTTAGCCTCCTTTTACTATAACATTTTAAAAGCAGTTTGTGAAAGAAAAAATATGTCAACTAAAGCCTGACCTCATAAGAACGTAAGAATATTTACTTTTTCCCACGGAATGCTTCTGCGGAAGCCTGGCCGTGGACTATTAGAAAAGCGAAGAGCAGGAGCAGTATCCATAAGCCTATTACCATGATCTGTCCTCCTGTTTCTACGCCGGCCGGACTGCCGGCCCAACCAAAATTGTGCATGATACCCGCTCCAAAAACCATACCCAAAACGGTGGCAGTAGCATCCGTGTTTCCCTCCCCGGAAAGGATAAGCTGTCTTAGAGGACAGCCACCTGCCAGTACTGCTGCAAAGCCGACTATTCCAATCCCCAAAAAATTCCATAGATGCGCAGTGTGTGCTACTGGTTGGGATTCCAAGCCGGGGTTGAAGTAACCTGTCAACAGGTTGCCTATCAGGGCGGCGAGAAATAGGGCTGCTACCCCGGAAAAGAGATGATAATCGCGGAATAGTAAAATGTCCCTGAAAGCTCCCATGGTACACAGCCTGGTGCGCTGCGCCAGGAAACCAATGAGCAGGCCTGCTGCAAGGGAAACCAGCAAGGGGGCCATCATAGACCCGGGTCCTTCCTCGCTAAAAAAGATAAAGGCCGGGGCGAATACCAGCAGAGCCAGTAGAAGTATTGAAAGAAAGGGACCGGTATAGCTGTTTAGAGAAGGTTGTTCTGCGGCCGCACCCAGGGTGTAACCTTTTTTTAAGAAAAGCACTCCTATCCAGATACCGATTATATAACCGGGAATAGCTATTAGGGCAGTTAAGTCGCCCCCCGCGATTCTGAGAAGCAGTCTCCATGGGCATCCGAGAAATACCAAAGCGCCCATCATCATGGCAGCACCCAGTAAAAACCTCAGCACAGTGCTGGATCCACCGCTGGCTTTAAACTCCCGAAAACCAAGGGCACTGATAAAAGCACCCAGGACCAAACCAATAATCTCAGGCCTTATGTACTGCACTACCCCTGCCCGGTGGAAGCCGAGGGCCCCTGTTATATCCCGAACAAAACAAGCAATACAAAACCCCATGTTAGCGGGGTTTCCCAGTAAAACCAGGCTTACAGCAGTTATGCCTGCTATGACACCTGCAATAATAATAAACTGTTTTTCCTTCATTCCATTACTCCTTTCTGCTGTTTTTTCATTACCATTATAATAATAAACGCAGTCATAATGGAAATAGAAATAGTCTATACTATGCAAGTGAAAATTAGTACTTAACGATAATTAAGAATGATGGAGGGGTAAAAGGTGTATTTCTGGCTAAATGAGTAGGCTTTGCACTATAGTTGTTGTCAATAGATAAAGCAGCACTTATTTGCATAATGTATTGGGCTGCTATATGGGTATTTGATATGCTTAACACTGTAGAAGGTTTCAGCAGGGTTGCGAAATGAAGCCTCCAGTAAAACAAGAGGGGGATTAAAAATGTTGTACAAAGAGATTGATAACAGGGGGCTGCAGTGCCCCCAACCGGTAATAAACACAAAAAAAGCCCTGGAAGAATTGAATCTTCAGGGATATGAAGGTTATCTGCTTACGGCCATTGTTGACAATGAAGGGGCAAAAGAAAACGTGGCCCGTTATGCTTCCACGATGGGGTGCCAGGTAAATACAGAAAAAAAAGGAAATGATTATTTCATTTCCATTAGCAAAGCGACGGAAGAACCTAAAACGCAGGAACAGCCCTCGGAGCTTGAAGAAATTGAGCGCTGTCACTGTGGGGGCGCAGCTCCAACCGGGGTAAAGATATTTTTGATCAAATCTTCCACCATGGGAGAGGGAAGCCAGGAACTGGGCAGGATACTAATGCGCAGTTTTATTTACACCATAAAAGAGACCACTCCACTGCCTGCCAAAATGCTTTTCCTGAACAGCGGAGTATACCTGACCACCGAAGGAAGTCCTGTCCTCGAAGATCTGCAAGAATTAGAAAAGATGGGCGTGGAGGTGTTTTCCTGCGGCACTTGCCTGGACTATTACCAGTTAAAAGAAAAACTGCAGGTTGGTAATATTACTAATATGTACGATACTTTGGAAAGTATTTATGCCGCAGAAAGGTGTATCACTTTATAATA
>SLJK01000021.1 GCA_007135125.1 Syntrophomonadaceae bacterium
AAACGCCTTCCTCCTTCAGGTAATTAGTGAAACGTTCTCTCATCTGTTCCATTGTCTTCCCATCATTGTCCGTAACTATCCAGACACGCCTTTTAAGACTAATGGCGAGCTCAAGAAAGCGCTTGTGTGATAATCCTACACTGACTACATCTATGCCATCGTCCAGTGGTAGTCTTCCATGCCGATCCAGGTATGCTCGCTGTACAATTAGCTCGTCTGAAGGACCTTCAACCAAAATAGCCCCCTGTGCAAGAACTAGCCTTAAAGTGTCGAAACCAGCGAGCTTCTTGAAGTATTTTACAGTGTCATTTGGAAGTTCAGTAATCCTCAAAGGTCCTGCTCCACCAAGTAGAATAAGGTTTTGTAACCCAAGCTTATTCAACACAAAATTGCTATGCGTTGCGACTATAACCTGTTTACCTTCACAGTGTTTCTCAATACGTGCAATAAGTTTTCTTAGACCTGCGAATGAAAGGTGCGTTTCTGGTTCCTCTATAAGCACTATTTGCGCATCATCAGCCCTACGTCCAAGTGCCAAAAGGGTTTTTAGCGCGTTCTGCTCCCCTTTGCCAATCAAGGGAAAGGGGAGATCATCAAGGTGAGCAGCAAGGCTACTCTCCCAAGTGTACCGATGCGAAATATCTATAGCAAGACTCAACTTTCGGTCCGTGATAGCGTTGTTCGTAGACTTTAACCGCTCATTTATCGCTTTAACTGTCTCTTTTTCACCAAACTCCTCGCGTAAGCTCCTATACTGTCGCGAGAGCTCCACTCGCTCATTAAGGTCAAGATTATTCCGGAGTATTTGCTGCATGTGATAATCTACACCAGATTGTAGGTGAATAGTGGTGGAATCAATTACAGATGCGGTCGCAGGGACGCTTCTGGCTGTAACACCATTGCCACAAAACGAAAGCCATTCGACTTTATAGTACTCAGTCGGAACAAGCCTGACAGCAGAGGGGTCAGCGATAAAATTTGCGTATTCCTTTTGGAATTCTGGCGATAGCTTGGCCTGGATGCGAACTCCACATGTGTCTTCGCCATATAGATTGTTGGTACCACGCAGAAAAGTCGTCTCTTCCGTCTCATCCAAGAAGACTTCGATGATCACACATGGTGGAGGTGTAGGCAACTCAGCAGCAAACTTAAGTCCCTCTATATATTCTCGTGTAGCTTCCAGATTGATCATGTAAGGAGATAATTCTAATGTAAGCGCCCTGCCATAAACACGCCCTGTTAACGCAAGATTAATGGCTTCGATTAAAGTAGATTTACCCGTATCGTTAGCCCCTACAATAGTATTTATTCCCCTAGAGAAATCGAGGTCGAACGAACGAAATATACGATAATTCCGTATGGCAACTTTTTGAATCACAACACTACCTCCTGCTATTCTATCCATTTAGTGTGCACTAGTTGCCTTCGCTACAGGAAAGAGGATTACAGTTAATTGTTAATAATTGAAATAGCCTGTCCTTTACAGTTTAAATCTTTTTTTACTATTCAATTAGGGAGCTTATTTTGTCTGCAAGTAAACCAAGGCAGGTTCTATCTCCGTATAAGCAGCCTGTTAACTTCAGCACATTCGGTAAATGGGCCTAAAAAAGTGCCTCCCTGAAGCCCCCAAAACTGACAACTTGAACTACCACCCTCTGTCTCAATATAATCCAAAAATTCAGGATGACATGTTAGTACAAAAACCTGGTGGGTCTCTGCCAGTTCTAATAAGTATTTAACCGCTTCCCTAGTATGAACGGGATCAAAGTTTGCAAATGTGTCATCCAGTATTACCGGCAATTCCGGCTTAATATCCCTGATCCTGCTCAAACGAATTGAGAAAAATAGTTGCTCCCGGGTAGCCCGGCTGAGAATATCAATGGATTGTTCTCTGCCATTTTGCATCAGAACTTTAAAATTCGTTTGCAAAGTATCTGGGGGCAGTTCGATTCTCCCGTAATCTTCGCTTGTAATTTTGCTGAAAATCTTGCTGGCAGGGTCTAGTAATGTAGCCCTGGTGCTTTCTATAAGCTTTTCATTTAATCTTTCTAACATGAAGGAAGAAATCCTAAAAACTGTATACTTTTCCAGGAGTTTGTTCAATTTTTCTCTTGCATCATCGATTATTTTTTTAGCTTCAAGCAGTTTTCTGTGGGAGGCAAGTTCTTTTGTTTCATTCGTTAATACTTTTTCTTCCTCGCTAAACTGTTGCAATTCATCTTTTAATTTTTTAATATTTTCTTTAGTACCATCTTGTCTATACTTAACCTCTTCCGCAGATGCAAATTCCTCACACCAAGAACCAAAGGCCAACAAAAGATCTCCATTATCAGTATTTCCGTTCTCCTTACTCCCTGAAAGAAGTAATCGCCACCGTTCTGTATCGAGGTGTGATTCAATCACCTGCCGCAAAGTATCGTTTTCGTTAGCTTTTTTCTTTAATTCTTCATATTCTTGGCCACGGGCAATAAAATCTTCCAGTAAAAATAAAGGTGCCTGTCTTCCAAGTTTTTCACGTACTCCAGGATCTTCTTGTTCTAATAACAGTAAAATGTTTTTTTCAAGATCTTCCTTGTTATTTGCTACTGTCTGAAACTCTTGTGCTGCTTTCAAGTATGAAGTACTTTTTGTTAACTGATTAAAAATCACATCTGTATCGTGAAAGACATCTTCATGTTTCTCATCCAATAGCCCTAAATCCTTCAATAGCGATAACACTGGGGATAACTCTTCTTCAATCGTCTGTTTAAACTCAGATAGCTTGTCCCCTTTCGAACATATCTGCCCCTGTTCACGTTGCAAATTACGGATGCTCCGGATAAAATCCGGCAAAAAAGCAGCATCAACGTCGGCAGGAATATTATGTTTTTGTTTAAAGACCAAAATACTGTCTTCGATATTTTCAAATTCTTTACGCACCTCTTTTTTCCGCACTATTAGAGCCTGCTTTTTTATTTGGCAGTCGTTGATTTCTCTTTCTAGATCAGACAACTGCTTGGCTTTAGCTTGTTCAATAGCGTTTTGTCTAATGAAATATGCCAGGATTCCAATGGAACCGGCAAAGCCAACGGTAATGGCTACTCCTACTGTTAGTAAAAAGCTCAGCAAGATTACTGCCAGCACATTCCCGCAAAGCATCCAGATAATATTTTTAAGTAAACTGCTATTAACAGAAGGTAGAGTCTTCAACTTCTCTGTTTTCTCTTCTAAAATAGCTTCCAGGTCGGCCAGTTCATTTTCTTTTTGCCTGTATTGGTTCTCTAAATCATTATATTTTTTTACGGTATGCTGTAACTCCCGCTCACTTATTTGATCTGCTTTTATCGAGTTCAAAAGGGAAAGTCCCTCTTTCTCCTCCTGCGTACCACAAAGCTCTTTTAGATCCCCTGACAGATTATTGTTTCTTTGCTCCAGATCTTCACTTTCGCTATTTATAGTGTCAATTCGAGCTTCCCATCCGGAAACCTGACTCTTAAACTCTCCCAGTTTATCGGCAGCAACCAACAATATAGCATATAGGTCTGAACCCGGCTCACAGCCCGTAAGAGAAATAAATCTTTCTTGAGCTGTTTTCTCTTTGTTCAAAGTCCCCTCGTACCTAGCTTTTAAACTTTCTGCCTGCTGCTTGCCTCCGTCCGGGTAAGTCTCCAGCAGCAACCTATTAGCATCCTTTTCCAGTTCCCTTTTGTTAGACTTATAAGTTTGAAATCTTGTGAAGTGCTCTTTGATCAGCTCGAGCCGCTGACGCTCTTCTTCTTTTTCTTCAATTTTATTTGTCGTAGCCGGAATCAGTTCTTTTGTAAGCTTTTCTATCCTGCCGCACTTATGATCATAGGTGTCCATCTGTTCGTTAGCTTCATCCCTTAATTTAAGCCCTTCTTCGAGTTTTACATAGTACTCCTTGAATTTTTTTATATTAAGTTTACCACTACTTCCTCCAATTCTTTCTGCATCATTGTTAAGTGTGTTTTTTAGCTGCAGCAGCTGCAAAGCGTCACTCCACCCAGCACCCAGCAACACCGTTGATATTCTTTTTTTGTCTTCACTATCGATATTGTCAGGTAGTTGACGAAGTTCATCAAGGCTTATGGTAAAAATCTGGCTATACGTAAACCTGTCCAAATGATTGTACAATTCCTCAATAGTAGCTTCTGGTGCATTATCAACTGCCGCTACTTTTGGATTGGCGTACCCTTCAGCAAGTATACTATAGTTGCAACCATTCCTTTCCACATCAGCCCTGATTTCATAATCATGCACGGCTGGAGGGATATCCCCTCGCCTTGGCACTCCATAACCTAGATATCGTAGGGCAGCCATTAGTGTTGTCTTGCCAGCACGGTTAGGCCCGCCGATGACAACCAGCCCCTGTCCAATGCCGTCCATAGATTCATTTTGAAATATTCCAAAGTCACCCAGATAAATGCGCCTGAATCGCATCAGGCCTCACGCCTTTCCATAATTCTTTGGGCAGCCATATGAAGTGCTTTCTCAATTAATGATCTATAATTTTCATCGTCAAGGGCAAATGCTTTGTCTCTTATATCTTCAGGATCTTTTTGTTCATACCAACTCTTACCTATTCTTTCTATCACCTGTTTTCGAACTTCAGAATCATCCTTGAATTCTTTGTAAATATGCAGCAAAGTATTTAAAATAACATCTTCCTCGGAAATGTTCTCGAGATCAACAAGAGGGGATGAAGTTTCAAACCTGATATCATCCGTCCAGAGAAAGGGCCTGGTGCTACTGAACTCCTGTCGAATTCTTTCGACTAGTTCTGGTACTATCTCATCGTCCTTCTCTACAATGTTATGTATTTCTCCACTGCCAGTAAAATACCAGCGAACAATATACCCATCCACCTCTATTTTCTCATTGAGAGCCAACTCCAACCCCGCGGCTTCCAGTGCCGTATAAGCCCCATCTAAGATTTGCTCCCCTGTTTCTTTCATTAAATCGATAAGATCGTCTTCACTGTTTTCATCACCTTTAACCGGTATTTCTGGAGCGAGCCACACTATCGATGAGGTGGGAACAAACTGCAGCTTTGCTTCATTTCCAAGTTTTGCAGTAACCAATAAGCATCCACCCAACCCTAGCTCGCCCATGTCACGTCCCTGGGGGATTCCGGGAAATGCAATTACGGGATCCTGATAATTAATGATTTGTCTTTTATGTATATGCCCCAGCGCCCAGTAATCAATATCACTAATACTTTTCAGCTCATCAGCAGAGCAGGGAACATAATTTTTATACCCCGGGTTCAGACCCGTATGAAGAAGAGCGATGTTAACAACATCATGGTCAGGCGGCCTGTATAAATTGTGCATCTTCCTCTTTTCTGATGGCTGGCTGTATGATTGCCCTATTATCCTTGCTTTCATGGTTTCATCTCTTCCGGTTACTTCTAATATATCTACTTGATCTGCAGAAAGAACATGCACGTTATTGGGATATTTAAAAAACTCTATTTGTTCTTCAAGCGGATCATGGTTTCCATAGATAATATATACCGGGATTGCGGCCTCAATGAGCCTTTCAACTTCTGTAATAAAAAATCTCTTCGCTCCGGCAGAGCGCTCTGTTTGGTCATATATATCGCCACTTAAAACGACAAAATCAACCTTATGCCTTAGAGCCGCGTTTATCATACGCCTGAAGGCAGTATAAACAGCATCATTAATTTTTTTCTGCAACATTGGTGACATATAACCAACGGTTTTTAGCAAACTTCCTAGATGCAAGTCCGCTCCATGTAGAAAAGTAACTTGCTTTGCCAACTCCACACCTCCTTAGCAGCAGCTAATAAATATTATTATTTTACCACACAGACAGGCGCAGGGCAGATCCAGCTCTTTAACGAAGCCGAATCGGAAGCAGCCTCTTTCTCTCCTGAGCCTGTTATGGAAGAGATAACATACAAGCGCCGCAAGCAAAAGGGCCACCGCGAAGCGAAGATCAAAGATCTAC
>SLJK01000074.1 GCA_007135125.1 Syntrophomonadaceae bacterium
AGGGCCACAAGATGTTATAGCTTACCGAAAGGGATAATCATCAAGGGGGACTTATCTGTGTCTAAAATTGCCATCACATCTTCGTCTGAAAAAGCACCTACTGCCACTGTCCCCAACCCAAGAGCTTCGCACTGGAGGTATATATTCTGGGTTGCATGCCCTATTTCCATGTGCACATAACGTACACCCCGCTCCCTGTATCTCGAAGTAGTCCTGTCAAAGTCAGCAACCAGAACGATTGTGGCGGGTGCCTCGGCAATAAATCCCTGACCAAGCGCTGCCTCAGCCAATTCTCTGCTCAGGTCGTCTCCGGTTATTACCTTTTCCAATCCGTGGTCAAAATGTAGGTAACGATAAACACCTTTTTCTAATTCATCTACTTCTCCAGCGAAAAGATAAACCTCCAGGGGATGGGTAGCCCCTGCAGACGGCACGGTGCGGGTGGCACCGGTTTCCATGTCTGCTCCCCTTCCCTGAGCTGCCCACAATAATTGACTAACCATTTCCAGAGATAAGGGCTCATCTATAAAGTCACGCCGTGAAGCCCTTTCAGAAATAGCCTCTTCTACCGAATAATCACCTGATAATTGGGGCGAAGGTAACGAAAAAAACTCTTTCTTTTCTTCTTCTGCAGCTTCAGGCGCCTTTTCCCCAGCAGGAACACATCCAAAAGCAAGCATCGCAACACCCAAAACAATGATCATTGTGATATATAATACTGCCTTCATCTACCGCGCTCTCCTTAATTTAAAAGGTGCAAACCACCCCTGTATTCTCCCAAGTTCGTTATTTAATTAAATATTCCTGCAATAATTTCGAAAGTAAGTTGTAAAAGCAGAAGGAGAAGGAGACCATCGCGTAAAAGGTGCTGTAAAAAATATGTTCATGTTTCTGAATTAAGAAAAACCGGCTCCCCGAATTAATTAAATCCTTTTGTGAGCCGGTTAATTTATTTTATCCAGAATAGAACACTAACTGTGGTCCTTATGCTATATCTCCTTGGCTGTTTCCAAAAAGATATCTACTGCCTTAGTAGCGTGTTCCTTAGAAAGGATAAGCGGTGGCATATAGCGAATAACATTACCGTATCGACCGCAGGGAAATGAAATTACGCCGCGGTTTAGCAAGTTAATTAAGGTATTGATTGTAGCATCGGCACCTAGCGGGTTTCGAGATTCTTTATCTTCCACCAGTTCGATGCCAATCATCAGGCCTTTTCCTCGTACTTCCCCTATATTTTTAATATCCTTTGCACCCTCACGCAGCTGCTCCGAAATCTCTTCTCCCAACGAAGCAGCCCGATTAACAAGGGCCCTATCATTTTCGGTTATAATTTCGATATTCTCCAAGCAAGCCGCACAAAGTGTCGCATTTGCGGCCCAGGTGTTGGGTTGCGAAAGATCTTCGACTTGCTCTGCCAAATCCTTTCTCATCGACAGCCCGGCCATAGGGACATCACCGCCCATACCTTTGCCCCAGGTAATCATATCCGGTTCCACATCATAATGTTCGATAGCCCACATTTTACCGGTACGTCCCGCACCGGCCTGGACTTCATCGGAGACATACAAGGCACCATTTTTTTCGCAGGCCTTCTTAACTATCTCCAAATACCCAGGAGGTGCCGGTACATATCCACTTTCTCCCTGCTGAGCTTCCACAAAGACAGCAGCCACATCATAGGCTCCTGTATACGGTGTATTGAGGACATAGTCTACATAATGAGCACACTGCAAGTTGCAGCTTGGATATTCCAGTCCAAAACAGCAGCGGTAGCAATACGGGTAAGGCACGTGAATTACATCCGGCATGAATGGTCCATAACCTCTTCGATATTGATTACCTGTAGTAAGTGAATTTCCTCCCAACCAGATACCATGGTAAGCACCATGGAAAGCTACAATCTGAGATCTGCCAGTGATCTTGCGGATGAACTTTATGGCAGTTTCAACCGCGGCACTTCCGGATTGCGTAAAGTAAGTAATCGCATTATCACGTAACCCGGCGGGCATAACACTGGAAACTTTCTTTGCCAGTTCGGTCCGCTTGATATTGGACATGTCACCGCCATGCATCAGGGTAGTCATCTGCTCCTGCATAGCCTTTATCACCCGAGGGTTGCATCTCCCCACCGAATTAACGGCCACCCCGGCTGACATATCTATAAATATATTGCCATCCGGATCCACGGAGGTAGCTCCCTTGCCCTCAGCATAGACCATGGGGAACCTTCCAGCGCCGCGAGCCATTGATTCAGACTGGAAAGACTCTTCCAGAACCTTCTGCGCTTTTGGACCGGGAACACTGGTAACCATTTTTGGGGCTTCCTCAATAGAAAGCTTTTCTAATTCGCCCTTTTTAAAATACTTCTCAGAATCCATTTTTTGCGCCTCCTCTTTAATTTTTACACTTCTCAAAAGTACTGCTCTATTGCTTTTACCTTATCCTTAAGGCATTTCCACCCCCCGGACAAAATATTTATGCTTATCATAATTATCTATTATTTGAAAAGATAAAGCCATACGTAAAAAGAACCAAAATCCTGCATGTATTAACTTTGCTAGTCTATACCATTACTTATCTTTAAAAAATCAGCTGTTAATTTGGGTATTGTATCTGCAGCATCCCCCAAGAAAGCAATAACGTGGTTTTCATTATAGAGAGTGTTCTCTACCCCGGAATAACCAGGCTTATCATCCAGGTTACATACAATAATAGCCTTTGCTTCGGAAACTTTTAGTATGGGCATACCATAAATAGGGGTCCCTTCAGCAGTAGTAGCTGCCGGATTAACTATGTCACTGGCCCCCACTACAATTACAACATCGGCTTCAGGAAACTCCGGGTTAATTACATCTATGCCGTATAATTTTTCGTAATCGACCCCGACTTCGGCCAGGAGGATATTCATATGACCCGGCATCCTTCCTGCGACAGGGTGAATCCCAAACTTGACTACTTTACCTGCTTTTTCCAGGGCCTGTTGAAGATCCTTCACATGTTGCTGTGCCTGGGCAACAGCCATTCCATATCCGGGAACAATGACTACTTTTTTAGCTTTTTTAAGAAGATAGGGAATCTGTTCTTCTTGGGAAAGCATTTCACCTTTTACAGTCTCTGTTTCGTCAGTTCCCCGGGAAGTTGATGGAACTACAAAGCCGCTCAATACAGCGTAAAGACTTCTATTCATAGCCTTGCACATGAGGCGGGTCAGAATAAGGCCGGCAACCCCCACCAGAGAGCCTACACCGGCTAATAGGATATTATTTACTGCCAGCCCGCTTACGGCAGCAGCTATCCCGGAAAATGAATTCAGAAGGGAGATGACCACCGGCATATCCGCCCCTCCTATGCGTACGGCCACAAAAACGCCATAGAGGGCAAATAAACCAGCTATGATAAACTGGTAGCGAAATTCCTGTATAATAATAAGCGAAATTATGGAAACAACTCCTGCCAACAATAATAACACCAATATTAGGCCATGTGCTTTAACAACAACCGACTTTTGTGAAATTAAACCCTGAAGTTTTAAGGCAGCAACCACACTACCGCTTAAAGTTAGAGTTCCTATACCCAGGGCCAGGGCAGCAGTAAGCCAAAAAACCCATGGCTCGGCACCAGTGCTAATAGCTACGGCAGTACCTGCCACCAGTGCAGAAGCGCCACCCCCAAGCCCATTGAAAAGGGCCACCGTTTGAGGCATCTGAATCATCCTTACCTGTTGCCCCAAAAAAATTCCTACACCAGCCCCAAGCACTATATATATGAAAGCCTGCAAGTTTTCTGTTACCCCTAGTTGCTGGAAGGCAAATAAAATAGCAAGCGCCATAGACAAAGCGCCCAGGCGGTTTCCCCATAGAGCGGTGCGGGGAGACTGCATTAAACGAATACTAATCAAAAAGCCAGCTGTTAAAAAAACTGGAATAACCAGGTTAATCATTTATATAATCCGCCCCTTCCACTTCTTGCCTGTCCTGCTTAAACATGCGCAGCATCCTTTCTGTAACCCAGAACCCACCTACTACATTTATCATAGCCAGAACGAGTGCCGCAGCTGCAAAACCCTTTACTCCCGGAGGAGAGGTGGCATAGATAACAAGTGAGCCCAACACGGTTATCCCAGATAATGCGTTCATACCTGACATAAGCGGAGTATGCAGAAGAGGTGGAACTGCAGATATAACCCGGTAGCCCAGGATAATACAAACCAGCAAGAAGATTACGACAGTCGGCAACATATCCTAAAACCTCCTTTTCGCGGTCTCTTAGGATGTAATTTATTATTCAAGATTTTTCATAGCTTCTATAGTACCTTTATGGACTATATTAGAACTTTTCGTAACAAGGGAGCTTTTGATAATCTCATCCTCTGAATCAAAATCAATTTTACCATCCTGGACAATATGGTTGAGGTATTTTTCGACATTTTTAGCAAACATCTGGGTCGAAGCAACGGGCATATATGCAGGAAGGTTGGCCAAACCGCTAATAAAAATGCCCCGGTAGTCGTATTCTTCTCCGTAACGACACAGCTCGCAGTTGCCGCCCTGATCGATGGAAATATCAACCACGACCGAACCTTTTTTCATATTTTTCATCATAGTTTCGTCAAGCAAGAGCGGCGCCTCTTCACCCGGAACAAGTGCACCGAGGATTACCACATCACTTTCCGCCACATGAGGTGTGAGTGTCTCTCTTTCTTTTTCGTACCACTCATCCGGAAGTCGTCTGGCGTAACCACCTTCACCTATCCCCATACCTTCAGGAAGCTCAAAAGGAATAACCTCTATTCCCAGACTACGAGCCTGTTCATTGGCCTCGGGCCTTATATCAAGAGCTTTAACCTTGGCCCCAAGGCGTTTGGCAGTTGCTGCAGCCTGCAAGCCGGCCACACCTATCCCTATAATGAGAAACTGGGACGGGGGAAGCATGCCAAAGGCCATAGGCATTGCCGGGACGAAACTGCTCAAGTGGTAGGCTGCAGTGATCACCGCCCTGTAACCAGCTGCCGTGCTCATAGAAGTTAGCGCATCCATTTGTTGCGCGCGCGAAATCCGTGGAATACTGTCCAGTGTAAAACTGTTTATGTTCTTTTCAGCAAGCTTTCTTATCATCTCATGGTTAACAGGATTGGCCGGATGCAGAAAACAAACCAGGACGCTATTCTCAGGAAATAAATTGATTTCATCAAGCTGCGGTTCTTTAACTTTTAAAATAAGAGTGGCGTTTTGGTATACTTCAGCTGCGTCCGCAATTACTTCCGCCCCGGCCTGGCGATAATCTTCATCTTCGAAGAATGATTTTTCACCGGCGCCCGCCTCAACTAGCACTTTCGCTCCTGCTGCCGTAAAATTACGGGCTGTCTCCGGAATAACGGCAACTCGCCTTTCACCCGCCATTATTTCCCGGGGAACTGCAATGGTAAGGCCTTTTAAATTCATGGTGCCGTCCCTCCAATATAAATTTTAAACAAGCAAGCATTAAGTCTCAAGCCATTGCACATGTGCTGCAATTACAAATTTGTTAAATAGTATCTGGCAGAATTTCTCAAATTTCTTTTCAACAGTCCCGTAATTAAAAAATAATTATTTAACGACTAAGACAGAAGCATTTGCACAATGCACAACATGGTTACTTACGCTTCCCAGAACCATTTCGTGAAATTTACCCATGCCTCTTCGTCCCACAATAACGATATCAAAGTCTTCATTTTCAACAATATCGCATATAACAGATGGTGGATATCCTTCTTCCAAGACTGTTTTTGCCTCGAGCCCTTTGTCCACAAACTTAGACTTAGTCTCTTCCAGTAATTCCTGCGCTTCCAGCTTAATCTTTTCTCGAACCTTGGATAGCAAATCCATGGAGCTTATATTGGGAGTTGCCGCAACAGTAAGAACAGTAACTACTCCGTTAAATGCTTGGGCAATTTTAATAGCTTCCTCTGTTGCCCGCGAAGAAAAAGAAGAACCATCAACAGCTAATAAAATCTTATACATTTTTTTCCCTCCTTAAGAAGTGAAAAATATGGAAATCTTTAACCAAAAGCATGTCACAATTACCGTAGACCGATACTTTTCTGAAGCGACCGTCAAAATTATTACCCTCCGCCGAAAAAAGGAAAAACTTGCACTACATCGCCTTCTTTCAAGGCGACACTTTTATCTCGGGTGATTTTACCGTTAAGATTCACCATGGCTACCCTTTGTTGCTCAATCCCCAGGGCAATTAATAAATCCATAATGGTAGATTCTTCCTCTAAATTTACCTTTAACCCCTCTTCCACATCGTAATCCGGATGTTCCAACCGGAAGATTGAATACAATTTAACATTGACATGCATAATCATCTTTCCTCTTTAACCTTTTCTATTCTTCCACAATTAATTTAATCCTCTTTAAAAGGAACAGCCCCTGACAGCTCTTCCGGCCCGATATCGAATACGCTATCTGTAGGAGGTAATTTTTCGGTATACATGAATTCAGGCAGAGCATCATCTTTTTCCGTAAACCCTGCTTTGCTGTTAAAGCTTTTTTCCAGGCCCAGGGTTTTGATCCCCAAAGTAAATAAACGGTCCGGATCCCATTCCCCGCCGTATCTTCCGGACATCATCTCCAGCAGGTAGCCAATATTGGCAGGGTCTTCGGTGCAGAAGCCTGAGAAGATACACATCCCCAGGTTGTCAAAAGTGGCCATTCCTACTTGCAGGTTGGTAGAAACCTGTACCTGCCCCTCCTTTTGAGTGGGGGTTACACTCTGTTCCAGGATGGAGTTTCCTGCGGTATGGTCAGCGCCCATGGGGGAAGTGGCATAGGTAACACCGGTCCCCTTTAGAGCGCGAGGATCATAGGCGGCAATGGACTGGCCTTTTACCACAGGGATCCTTTTTACACCAAGTTTTGTGCCGGCAAAAACAGTTCCATTTCCCATGATCTTGCCTAGTTCTGTGCCCTCTATCATCTCTTCCACTAAACCCAGGGCTGCTTTTCCATCACCAAACTTTGCTTTGCCGGCTTCCATGCAAACAGCAATGGTAGTGCCGGTTTCCATGGTATCCAGCCCAAAATCGTCGCACATGCGGTCTATCATGGCAATGGTGTCTAAATCATTAATGCCACAGTTGGAACCGTTTAAGGCAATGGTCTCGTATTCAAAGCCAGAGGTTAGATGCCGGCCATTCTCATCATGGTAGATGTTGGAGCAGCTGATGGGACAACCAGGTTGACAGGGCTGATTTTCCTTTCCGCCTCTTTCGCCCTGGATCTTGGCCAAATTTTCACCGCTTATCTTTTCTGCATCGCCAAAGTTACCGGCGCTGAAATTATTGGTGGGCAATGCCCCCAGGGCATTTACTATATTAATCAGCACTGCCGTACCCAAAGCAGGCATAGCTTCCCCTGAAACAGGGTGAGCCTTGATCCCGGCGATGTAGTTTTTATTTGCCGTATTGAATAGTTCCTTTTCATGATACGGTATCTCTGGTGGTCCTGATTCTTCCAGTACTACAGCCTTAAGACCCTTTGAACCCATGACTGCTCCAAGCCCTCCCCTGGCTGCAGACCTGCTGGGCCGACCCCTGGTATCGGTTATCTGAATTGTAGAATTCCAGTAACCCCTTTCACCGGCACCGCCGATTGAGAGAACACCTACTTTTTCACCAAAATCCGTGCGCATTTTCTCTGTCAGGTCATAGTTTCTCATTCCCACATACTCACCTGCAGGTAAAAGAACCGCACCGTCCTTTCCTACCTTCAGGATAAACCAACCGTCATCCGTCGATTTACCTTCCACTATTATTGCTTTAACACCCAGCCTGGAGAGCATATACCCGGCCATTCCACCGGCGTTAGCCTCCTTAATGGTGCCGGTAAGTGGGCTCTTACTGCCGATGGATATCCGTCCGGAGGTAGGTGCAGGCGTGCCTGCCAAAAGCCCCGTACAAATAATCAACTTGTTTTCGGCCTCCAGGGGATTACACCCAGGGTCAACCTCATCGTTTAATATTTTGGCAATCAAACCTCGACCTCCAAATGCTTCCAATTCCTGGTTTAGAGGTTCATAGTGCACTGTTCCTTTGGTCATATCGACTCTTATCATTTTGGACATTAACTTTCCCTCCCCTTCATAGCTCTTAATTAGTTCTTTCAAGCAGTCTGCGATCTGCCTTCTACTTGGAAATTGTATTTTTTAGATTTCCGCACCTCCTTTTCTGTACATTATTCAACTAAAAATTGGCAGCTTATACGGAAAGTTGTACCATCTGTCCTTGGCTTTATATTTTACGATATATTTCGAATATCTATCAATCAGGAAAAAGAATGAAATTTCTAAACCTGGGTTGATCAATTTTAGTCATGCAAAGTATGAAACGCTGATAAACTGCCATTTAAGGCAGTTTATCAACAGTAAAATATTCGGTATTATTATTTAACTAATCTACAAGAACTATACTTAATAACAATAATTTTTCGAATATAGCGCTTTAGAATTCCTTAGCTTATATGAAAGCTCGGTTCTGTTTTTTGCGTTAAACTTTTTAAAAATATTTTGCATATGCGTCTTAACAGTGTGTATACTGAGATAAAGGCTATCAGCTATCTCCTTATTACTCATTCCTTTAACCATAAGCTCCAATACTTCTGATTCTCTTTTAGACAATAAAGTAGACAAGGAGGCTTTCGAGGAAAAGTCCATCCCAGCATTATAATTTTCCTCAAAGTCTTCCTGACAAAAATAAGCCATATACATACTGCTTGGTAATTGATAACTAAAAGATGGTATTACGTGGAGCTTCAATCGGATTCTTCCGTTATCAAAAATCACTTTCTGGAGGCCGTTTTTCCAATCATCATTCTTCAAAAAACGATTAATAAACGCCTGACCTATATTATATACATACTCCGGTAAATATTTTTTAGAAACTGCTTCAAATGTTTCGTTACAATAATAAACTTTCAAAAATTGGTCGAAAACTATAAGACCGACAGAAGTGCTTTGGGTAGATGTCTCCAGTAATTTTTTCTGGTGTTCTGCATCCATATAAAGTAAATGGTTATCAAGCATTTTTGAAATATAATATGAAAGCTTTTGCAAGCGCCCAATTTCTTGTAAAGAAAATTCTTTTTCCTGTTTGGGACGATATAAGCCGATAACACCGGTTAACTTCGTCTCATTGGAAAGAAACATGGCCACCTCATGATGGATATCCTGCTTTGTCAAAAATTCATTATAATATTCAGTCATTTCAAATTGCGATTTAGCCATTACATCATGCACGGTAAGTATTTTTTGCCGCTTGGCCTTATCGGCTACCTTTCCTGGCTCAAAGATATCCTTTTGATAATAGTACTTGCTGTAAATATTACAAAAATAGTCATCGATATCCATGGTAACCGGCGCAACCATTTCTCCTTTTTCATTAATTAAGAAAAAGGTTGCCCTCTCGTAACCAAAGCATTTCTTTAAAGATAGGATAACTTCCTGACGAAATTCAGCGGGCGATACCATTATAGAATCGATAAACTGCAGTATTTGCTCCTGTTTTGTTTGCGGCTCAAGATTGTTACCCATAACCGATCCCTCCGCCATCAAAGCCAGCCCAAAGGTTCAAAGTGCTCTTATAGACGTGCAATGGCTCTATTTTCTTAATTATTTCATAAATTCCTCCCGGGTTCAAGTTTTTTATTTCATAAATATAAAATTTTCATACTAAAGTACTATCAAAAAGATGTGGACAAATATAATAGATTTTTGTAAAATTAGATTGTTTCAGTCAATTTAAATTTTTTTTTAAATTCACTTTGGGCAAAAAAAAGGGGGGTCGTTTTTGGAAAAGAGTTACTAGTTTAAGCTGAGCACATATAAATAAACTGTGTACTATGGCGTTAATATTTATTTTAATTGTAAATGCAGGCAATCATGTTTTTTGTCATGGCTAGTTAGAAAGCTAAAAAAAATTATTAAATGGAAGGAGAATTTGAAATGCCAAAACAATTAAGAAGATCTCTTGGACTGACTACCGGCATCGCTGCTTCATGCGGGATTGTTGTCGCTTCTACTACTCTGGTTGATATGGGACATGGATTTGGACTGGCAGGAATGGGTTTCATCATTCCCATGTTAATCGCTATGTTTTTGAATTTGATGGTGGCCCTTAGTTTTGGGGAACTCTCTGCAATGATTCCCCGTGCGGGAGCAATCAACCACTATACCTTGCCCGCAATGGGTTCTTTTATGGGAATATTTGCGGTAATTTCTGGTTATATAATTGTCCAAATATTTGCAGGGAGCGCTGAAGCAGCTATACCCGGCCTCGTTATCCAGCAACTCTTTTTGCCGGGGATAGATCCTCGCGTTTTTTCTGCTATAATACTTCTGTTTTTGATGGCCATTAATATAAGAGGGATAGATCTTTTTGGATGGACACAAATTATCTTAACCGTAATAATGATCGGCTCCTTGATCGTGGTTGGCTTCATCGGGTTGACCGGAACCGGAACGGGAACCCCGGTTGTTACTGAATTAGATCCCGCCATAACAGGTTGGGGCTTACTCGGCCTTACAGCACTGGCTTTTTGGTTGTTCATAGGACTCGAGTTCGTAGTGCCGATCGCAGAGGAAATGCGCAAACCAAGGATATATGTTCCCTTGAGTATGATCATCGGCCTGGGAATTATCTTTATAGCCAAGGCCATTTTTGGTTCTGCTTCTGTGGGGTATGTCCCGCTGGACACCCTGGCAACATCTGAAACTCCGCACCTGGAAGCGGGATTTGCCATTTTAGGAAGATCGGGAGAAATATGGCTGGGCATTGTTACTATAGCAGCAACAATGGCTACTCTAAATACACTCATTTGTGGTATTCCCAGAATGCTTTTTGGTATGGCACAGGAAGGACAGGCGCCTTCAACCTTCGCGGCGCTCAACCGCTGGCAGACTCCCTGGGTGGGGATCATTTTTTCTACTTTAATTATCCTGGTGCCCAACCTTTTGGGGATATTTACCATCGAGGTTATTATTATCTACATTCTCGCTGCTGTTTTCAGCTGGTTTGTATGCTATATCATAGCCCATCTGGATGTCATTATTTTGCGCTACAAGTACCCGGATGTAAAAAGACATTTCAGGTCGCCCCTGGGAATACTACCTCAAATAATAGGAATTATCGCCATGGTATACATGATGATTAATATTTTTCCCGATCCGGATATGAAAAGACAAATATATCTTTATGCCCTGGTCTTTCTGGGAATCGCCGCCATCTACTCCGCTTTGTGGGTTAAACTGAAGATGAAACAGGGACTTTTTGAAACTACCCCCCTGGAAAAATTGACTGACGAAAACTATGATGAGCAATAATTGCTTACGCACCGAGCAGGAAAACTGCTCTTTCATATTTAATAATTTGATAGTAGAAGCAACATTTGAAGGTAAGGAGAACCTCAAACCATGCAAAATGTCGGGAGCGTTTATCTGACCAGAAAATTGCCGGATCCGGCGCTACAATACTTGAAAGAAAGTTGTGCCCTAAAGTTGTGGAACGAAGAACAAACCCCGGTCCCCCGTGATGTTTTGTTAAAACAAATTGACCAGGTAGAAGGTATATACTGCACCCTCTCCGATAAGATAGACAGGGAAATAATTTCGTCCTCTCCTAATCTGCGGGTAATCTCCACCATGTCGGTGGGATACGATCACATAGATGTCCAGTTCGCCCGGGAGCAAGGAATCAAGGTGACGTATACTCCCGGAGTTCTTACAGAAACTACCGCTGATCTTGCTTTTACCCTGCTTATGAGCACCAGCAGAAGGATTTTTGAAGCCAACAGGTCTATTTATGAAGGGAAATGGAAAGGATGGGCCCCTTTATTTATGGCCGGACGTGACATCTATGGTGCAAAGCTCGGGATTGTAGGTATGGGGAGAATTGGTCAGGCCATGGTTAGGCGGGCAAAGGGGTTTAACATGAAGATATCCTACTATTCCCGAAGCAGGAAAAAAGAGATGGAACAGCAGGAGGGAATAACCTACAAGCCACTTGAAGTGCTTTTGCAGGAAAGCGATTTTATCTCTCTGCATCTCCCCGGAAACAGCGATACTTACCATCTAATAGATACAAAAGAGCTCGCGTTGATGAAGCCAACCGCAATCCTAATCAACACTGCCCGCGGTAGTGTGGTAAACGAAAAAGCATTGTTAGCAGCTTTACAAGAAGATCGCATTAGGGGGGCAGGTCTGGATGTTTTTGAAAGAGAACCGGTGGATCCAAAACATCCACTGCTGGCACTGCCCAATGTCCTGGCACTGCCCCATATCGGAAGCGCCAGCGTGGAAACCCGCTTTAAGATGGCTATGATCGCCGCCGAAGACCTGGTCAAAGGGCTTCAGGGGGAAACCCCTCAATATGAAGTTACTGAGAGCTGAAAAGCGTTTTCAACGAAGAGTGTCTTAACATGTGTCTTGCTTAGTTGACTCATAACGTTACTGTCTTGTCCGGGCAGCTTACACTAACGGCAGGACAGTGTCGTATTATGTGCCAACAGCTTCAAAGAGTGCCTGACGCGACCAAGCCACCTTGTAAGCCTCTCAAAATTTGACATTTAGCTACCAATCTTTTATACTATATAATGTCAAGTAAAGTTTCATTAACAAAAACTATTTTTAAGGAGAGGTTTAACAAATGAGTGGTATTGCCGTTTCACATGGCGCTTCCGAGGAAGCAGACCTACGGAGAATGTTAGCAAAGCTGGAGCACCGTGGGGAGATGTCCGGGATAAAGAATCTGGGAAACATAACCCTTGGTTACCGTAGCAACCACATAGGCGGAGGAAAATCTTCCGAAGATGTGACAACTTTCTCCAGCAACGGCAAGACTAGCGCGGTATGTGATGGATACCTTTTTAACGATGATTTATTTGATCATGACCATAGCAGCCTTGTTGCTGCTTCTTACCAGCAAAAAGGCAAAGATTTCCTCAATGATCTGGAAGGTTCATATGCGCTGGCGGTTACGAACGGCGAATCCCTTTTAGTAGCCAGAGATCCCTTTGGAATCAAACCCCTGTATTATGGACAGGACAAGGAAAAAACATATTTTGCTTCGGAGATCAAAGAGCTGGCAGAAGTAACCGAAGACATTAATGTATTTCCGCCGGGTCATTATTACACCCCCCAGGGAGGTTTTCAGCCCTTTACCTCCGACCCGCGAGGTTCAGAAGAACCCATGAAAAATCCGGAAGTAGCAGCTAGCAGGTTAAAAGAAATTATGGTACGCGCTGTAGAAAAACGTTTTCTGGAAAATGAGCGGCCGGGAGTTTTGCTCAGCGGGGGACTGGACAGCAGTATCGTTGCTGCCGCGGCCAGGCATAACACTGAAAATTTGGAAACTTTTGCAGTGGGACTTGAAGGAAGTGCCGACCTGGAAGCAGCACAACTGGTGGCACAATATCTGGATGCACAGCACACACAACATGTTTACACAGAAGAAGAAATCATGCAAGTTCTGGCAAAAGTAATCTATCATCTGGAATCTTTTGATGCGCCATTGGTACAGAGTGCTATTGCTAATTATTTTGCCTCTAAGCTTGCCGCCGATGCCGGTTGTCATTCAGTTTTATGTGGTGAAGGAGCTGACGAGCTTTTTGGTGGTTATCATTACATTAAAGAGCTGGAATCTGAAGAAGCAGTTGAGAAAGAATTACTAAATATCATTTCCATCGGCCACGGCATGGGCTTCCAAAGGGTAGACCGTATGAACAGTGCTCATTCACTGGAATCACATGTGCCGTTCATGGATCTTGATTTGTTAGAATTTGCCCTGGGTACCCCCCTGGATTGGAAGATCTACGGTCAAGAACAAGTAGAAAAATGGATTCTGCGCCAGGCATTTGAAGATGATCTGCCGGATGATGTTGTGTGGCGTCGTAAAGCGCAGTTCAGCCACGGCACCGGATGCAATGAAATAATGGAACGCCTGGCTGATGCACGAGTATCTGACAGTAAGTTTCTAATGGCACAAGAGCAAAGTGATGATATCCTGCTTAGAACAAAAGAAGAATATCTATATTACACTATCTTCAAAGAGTTCTTTCCGCAGGAAGCAGCGGCAGATTCAGTAGTCCAGTGGGCTTCACTTGAAGGAGATATTGACCATTAGAATTATGATGAGTTATTAAAATTAAATAACCCACTTAATAAAGAATCTGTTACCTTTAAACAAGGGGCCTGCTCCAGAGCGCATTTATTAAAAACGATAATGCAGGAGCGGGCCCCATTTTTTCTCAAGCTAACCTGCCGTTTTTACCAAAAGAGAGAGGTAGGCATCCTTTTTTACAGTTAATTACAAGTAAAGGCTTAAGGTGGTGTATAAACCTGCTTTTTAATTGGGGCTTTAAAAATAAAACCGTCAAGGAATTACGCAAAAACCAGGGGATGACGGCTAAAGAGTTAGCTTTAAAAGTCAAAGTTGACTTAAAGGTAATCCTGAAGATAGATAGCATGAGGTTAAAAAATGTGCCAGAACCACTTAAAACGAGAATTACACCGGCCCTGAAAAGGAACAAGACCGACAAGATACCCTGGCTTTAATTTTATAGGGGTTTACCTGTAATACAAATTTAGGATAAAATAAGCGGGAAAGAAAAAAACCAAAGGTAGGTGAAACGGGAGAATTTTTTTCCTGGAAACGGAGAAATAATTCCCATGAAAATGCCCTATAACTCTAAAACTGTAGTGGTAATAACGGGTGCCTCATCGGGGCTTGGCAGAGATATTTCCATTACCATGGCCAAAAACAAGAATCATCATATTGTAATGGTGGCCCGGAATAAAGAAAAACTGGAGGAAGTAAAAGGTACTATTGAACAAAACGGTGGCAGTGCAACCTACTATGCTGCAGACATCTCCAGCGAAGAAGAAATCAAGGGATTGGCCAATTATTTAAAAGAAGGATTCGGAAAAGTGAATATACTTATTAACAATGCAGGGCTGGGAATATTTAAACCGATGATTGAGCTAACTTCTGAGGAATGGAAAGCAATGCAGGATACCATGATATTTGGCACCTTCATCTGCACCAAATATCTTCTACCCATGATTCTATGTGCCAATGAACCCCGCCACGTTCTTATCAATTCATCTTACTGGGGACTTAAGGGAGATACGCCTTTGTGTACCGCTTACATAGCTTCCAAGTTCGCCCAGAGAGGGATTTCCCTTTCTTTGCGTGAGGAGTTGCGCTACCATAATATCAAGGTAACCTGCCTTCTTCCGGGAAGCATCCAAACACCCTTTTTCGATCACGGAGGAGGATGGCCACATGATCCCAACCGCATCCTTTCTTCGGAAGATTTAGCGGAGTTGGTCAACGATATCGTTAACTATAAAGGCAATCTTGTGGTAGAAGAAGTAGTTATCCAAGGAGTTAACCCTGACTAAGCGAACAGGAAACACCACTTATACACTAAAGGGATGCTAATGCTTTCTCAAGGTTCGGAGAATCCCTTTTTGAAACCATCTTCCAATACAAAAAAACTGTTGTTAGGGCGATCGTACAGGACTCCCTGAAGGGAATCGCCTTCTATTTCTAATAGCCGAATTAAATACGCTCTGCTTTCACTGCTATCATCAGCAAGGCACCAGAGAGCAAACGGAGCTTCGTACAGGGCGATCTTCTCATCCAGGTTAAGGGCAATAAATTGCTCTCCACTATAATAGAGTAAATTATAAGCAAAGTAAAATGCCTCTTCATCCAGAAAGGAAGGCTCAATAGGCTCATTACACGCAGCTGCTGTGGTACCAAAAACGCGGCAGATAAGAGGACGGGCATGGTAGATAAGGCAGTGTTTTTGTGATGCCTTTTCATCTAAAAAAGGGCAAAGCAGGGCACGGCGATCATCTTGTAGCAGACCTACCTTTTGTTCGAAAATGCGCTGCAGATCGTTCATGTTCCAATTTTCTTGCATATTCACCATTATATAAGTAAATTCGGTATAGGACATCAAAATAGAGCCATAACAACAGAGCTTACAGGAAGACGGGCAGCTATATTTTTCTCTGTCTTTTAGGAGGCGTTTCACTCTCTCCATCCTCTCCCGAGCAAAATTGTTGAGAGTTTCCGGACGTTCATAGATCCCCTTCATTTCCGCGAAGCTGTAGTTAATTCTGTTTTCTTTATTCAATTTCTAAAGCCCCTTTTTTCAAAAGCTCAGTATGATAATTTTAGATGATATGGTTATATAAAACTTCAGGATAGCTTTTAAAAGCACTCTCAGTGCCTTCTATTGTCTTGCTATTTCAATTTTATTTTAGTAAAATGCTTTACAAGAAATTTTCTTAATTTGAAGCATATTACATTTATTGTGCGGAGGCCTACTATGCAGATACGATATTTTTACGAGCTAGATTGTTTTGATCTAAATAGGAAGCCGCACCTTTACTATCCTCTTATATACAGGGCAGCAGACTTTTTAGATAAAATCCTTCCCGTTGATCTCGGCCATAAAAAAAACGAAACAATTCGGGAAAACAGCGAATTAATACAGGGTTTGCTTAATAAAGTTAAAACTACAGAAAAAAAAATAGACTGGCAGCAGAACCTGAAAGAAGCTACTTATGTAGTTTTTGATACAGAAACTACTGGATTACAACCCTTTAGGGGAGATAAGATAATTTCCATTGGAGGGGTTGTAATTGAGAATGGGGCTATAAAATATGAACAAACTTTTAACCGTCTCGTGAACCCGGATCGAAAAATCCCCCCCACAGCCACCTACATTACAGGCATAACCAATGAAATGGTTGCAGATAAAGAAGGCGTTTACCCTGTTCTAAACGATTTTTTGGATTTTATCGGGGACAGGATATTGGTTGCGCATAATGCTGCTTTTGATCTGGCCTTTTTAAACATAAGCCTATGTCATCTGGCGCCAGCCCGCATCTGCAATCCCGTAATTGACACCTATATTTTATCTAAATATCTGCTTCCTGACATGATAGAACATTCCCTGGAAAGTTTGCTGTATCATTTTGAAATTGATTGCCCTGATAGTGAAAGGCATACTGCCCTTGGGGATTCGATCATGACTGCGAAATTATTTCATAACCTTTTGAGAATAATTATAGAAGAAAAAAAAATAGTCACCTTAAACGACCTTCACCATTTCTTGATCATGATGAAAGATTCTGCATACACCCTTAGGCCGCCTGAAGGACATTAGGGTGCAATACGGAAGTTGGTGTTTGTTATTGTCTGCAAGCGGCTGACCATGATAAGTGCTTCCCTTAGCAGCGCATACTCACGGTTGCTAAGATCCCTGGGGTTTATATAATTGTCAGGCACTATACCTTTGCGCATCTTTTCCATAGCGTCCTTAATTCTCAGCATCATTAGGGTTTCATAGGCTGAAATAAAATATTCTACGTCTTTCTCTTTGAGAAGGCCACGTTTGCCAATTTCTTTCAACCTTTCTACCGTATTGGTAGCCAGTAATCCCTCTCTCAAGGCAAAAACTCTCACACAATCCACCATATGAACACATGCGGAAGTTTTTAAATTCAGCATACCTTTGTATGGACCGGAACGTTCTGTCTGAATCTGGCGAAAAATGCTCAGGGGTACTCTTTTACCAAGGTTGTCCTCCACCAAGAAGTTCAGCACTGTTAAAGAATTACGGAAATTCCTCACCACGAAGTTTAATAGGAGATCATAGAGGCTCTTTTTGCCATATACAAAGCGAAAATCTAGAAATATGGTCATATAACGCACATTTTGAGGCTCCAAAAATGTTATCCACTCCTTGATAGCGTTTCTCCACCCGCCAAATGAATGGGTCCAATCCTCGTTGTTGGCCATTACATTTCCCTTACAACGTTCAAAACCATATCGTTCAAGCCCTGCTACAACTTTCTCACCTAACGTAAGAAAGTATTTTTTTACCTCTTCTTCTTTTTCCTCCGGCACGTTTTCGTAAATGATACCATTATCCTGGTCAGTGCGGGCATACTGTTCTTTTCTACCACTACTGCCCATAGTAATCCAGCAGTAACTGGCCGGCGGAGGCCCGTGACCTTCATCAACCATGGCCTGTTCAGAGATCTGAATTACCTTACGAGTTATCCGGTCGTACAGCTCTGTAATCACAGAAGTGGCTTCCATAGCTGTGGCTCTCTCCACCAGCAGGGCGCGGAGGACTTGGTCAACTTCACGTCGCACCTCCACCAATTCTGTTATCGTGGCACTTGCCTCTATTCTGTTAACAATAGCCAACGCACCTGTTTTCCTGGACTTTATAACATCCTGCATTGCTACAATACCTGCCAGGTTGCCATCATCATCTGTTGCTACAACGTGGGTTATACGATTTTTTACCATTAATAAAAAGGCTTGGTACGTTAAATCATTAGGATGCACACTTATGAGACCGCTGCTCATCAATTCTTTAGCAGTAGCTTTTGCCCTGTTCTGCAAATCTGAATTACTCAGCACTTTGGAAACCAAGTCACCTTCGGTTATAATGCCTACCGGCTTTTTCTCTTCGGTTACGATAACAGAGCTTACGTTATAATCATGCATAAGTGATGCTATTTGTTGAACATCATCAGTGGGAGAACAAGTAACCACATTAGTAATCATTACATCACCTATACGCTTATTAAAACCTTCGTCCCCCGCACTATCTTCGTCATCGGAAATTTTTTGGTAGAGGACCCGTAAACGTTCCGCCAGCATTCTGCTGAAAAAAGCAGCAAAATCAGGATTTTCTACTAAAACCTCTTCGAATACTTCATTGGGAAGGAGCAGACACTGGGTTTCTTCCACTGCCCTGGCCGAGGCCGGATATTCTTCGCCGGAAAAGAAAACCGTTTCACCCATAAACTCCAAAGGTTCTCTGTAACCGGTTACAGTTTCGTTGTCATACTTATCCTTCACAGATATTTCAACTTTTCCTTTGACAACCAGAAATAAGACGTGTCTGGAGGTTTCTCCCTGCCTGCCAATATATATGCCTTCCTGGTAAGTCTCTTCCAGCAAAGATGCGGCAACTCTTTGAAGCTGATCCCGGTTCAGGGTATCAAAGGGGGTTATCTGCTCCAGTATTTCTATGCGTTTCTCCAAATCGATAGTAGCAAGGCTCATTGGTTCTTCCTCCTCTTTCACCAAGGCGAATAAACAACCTACAGCTTACTTGTATTTTATCATCACTTATATTAAAATTTAAAGGTGTATTTTATTAACCAATTATCAATTTAAGGGGGTTTTATTAGTGCCTGAGATTTTCCCTTTCAAGGGAGTTCGCTATGCAGACGAATTAACAAAAGACCTTCCCGATTTAATTGCACCACCTTACGATGTAATATCGGATGAAATGCGAAATGAATTATATAAAAGGAACCCATACAATATTGTCCACCTTGATTATAACAGATCTGCTCCACAGGATAACAGTACAAATAATAAATACACCCGTGCAGCTCAAAATTTCCAGGAGTGGCAGGAAAAGCAAGTTCTTATACAGGATAGCCAACCAGCACTGTATTTATATGAACAGCATTTTAGCTACAGGGATAAAACCTTTATCCGCCAGGGAATTTTTTGTGGTGTAGAACTTGTCGACCTGGAAGAAGGAAAAATAATTCCCCACGAAGAAACCTTGAGCAAACCAAAAGAGGACAGGCTAGCACTTTTAAGGCACTGCAGCGCCAATTTCAGTCCTGTTTTTGGTCTTTACCATGATAAAGGAAAATCTATTGAAAAGCTAATTGAAAAGCATTTATCCTCTTCAGACCCTATCATGGATTTTTCCGATACAGAAGGGCAGCAGCACAAAATATGGGCTGTTACCGATAAAGAAACTATCCAGGATATCCAACAACTGTTACGAGAAAAGAAGTTTTTTATCGCCGATGGTCACCACCGCTACGAAACAGCCTTTGAATATTACCGGGAACAGTCAAAAAAAACGGAGAATGCTTCCGGCTATGCCCAAACACTTATGGCTCTTGTAA
>SLJK01000047.1 GCA_007135125.1 Syntrophomonadaceae bacterium
ACAGGGCAAACCGCGCATGGATATGTTATAATAACAAATTAGAGATAAGCAATAATTATTATGGATAGGAGGTAACATTCATGAAAGTGACGGAAAAGGTATATGCATACATCTGGAGGGGTAGAGGCAATAACAGCAACACATACCTCTACGCGGGGGAAAAAACAATTATAATAGATCCTGGCCATATACACAACGAAATGAGGGAAAATTGCCTGGACACATTATTAGGTTCCATGCAGGAAGACGGTTTCAGTCCGGAACAAGTTGAACTCGTGCTCTGCACCCACAGCCATGCTGACCACTGTGAGGCAGGCTCTTTTTTTAATGAAAAATATGGCATTCCCGTAGCCATGCACAAGTTTGAAGAAGGCCATATGGAAACCCTTGCCCGTTTTTTTGAACAGATGACCGGGCAGAAGCCAAATCTTCCTTCCATAGACATCTTTTTGCAGGAAGGAGAGTTGGAACTGGATAATAATAAGGATATTATTCAGGCCTTGCATACTCCCGGGCATTCTCCCGGTTCGCTCAGTTTTTTCATCCCCCAGGAGAAAGTTATGCTTAGCGGCGATGCTGTTTTTCACGGTAGTATCGGCAGAACTGACTTCCCTGACGGCAGCCTGCAGAGCCTGGGTCAAAGCGTGGAAAAACTGTCTGCAGTGGAGGGCGTGGAATGGTTGTTACCGGGTCACATGGGTGCAGTTCGTGGTGAAGCCGATGTACAAGCAAATTACGACATGATTAAGCGCATGTTTTTCTAAAATTGAATCACCTTACATTTCTCGCAGCCTGTTTACCCTTTGTTCCAGGGGAGGATGGGTGGCAAAAAGACTGGAGGAGGACCCCCTGGCTTTCAACGCAGGATTGATTATAAAAAGCCCCTGCAGGGCTTCGTTGTTCAGGGGGCCTTCCTGGACTTGCTGTTTAGAAATTTTTTCCAGGGCGCTGGCCAACCCTTCAGGATATCCTGTAAGCTCCGAGGCACTGGCATCGGCCAGATACTCCCGCTCCCTGGATATTGCGAACTGAAGAATACGGGCAAAGATAGGCGCCAGTATTGCCAGGGCGAGTACCACTAGCAATACCAGTAACTGTCCTTTCCCTCCACGTCCCCCGCCCCGGCGCCCCATCAACCTTCCGTAGAAAAGGCTGCGCCGCGCAATTACACTTATGAAAACAATTGTGCCGGCCAGAACGACAGCCATGGTGGCGATAAGGACATCATAGTTACGTATATGAGAAAGCTCGTGTGCGATGACCCCCTCCAGTTCTACCCGGTTAAGCCTGTTTAAAAGCCCCCTGGTAACCGCTACTACAGCTTTTTCCGGTTTTCGCCCGGCAGCAAAAGCATTGGGAACATCAGTCTCGATAATATATGCCCTGGGAGTGGGAATACCGGCAGCGATACTAAGCCCCTCTACGGTGTGATATAAATAAGGCTCCTCTTCCTTGGTAACGGGTCGTGCTCCGGCCATAGAGGTTACGATATTTTGTCCCGCGTAATAGCTGATTAGCATGATGATTATGGCAACGATTGCCGTAAGTATTATCCCTGTCAGGGGGTCACCCATGTATAACCCTACTGCATAACCCACTGCCAGCAGGAGCATTACAAAAAAGAAAAACAGAAAAAAAGTTCGCACCCTATTGGTTCTAATATGGCCGTAAATGGGAACAATCATATTTAAACACCGCCCTATCTAAAACTCTACCTTTACCGCTTCTCGGGCTTCTTCTTCCACCTCAAAATAATCACGATTGGAAAAATTAAAAACCCCGGCCAGTATATTGGTTGGAAACCGTTGGATAGCTGTATTGTAAGCCATGACAGTACGATTATAGCGTTGGCGCGAGTAGGCGATTTTACTTTCGATCCCGGAAAGCTCCTCCTGCAGGAGTTTAAAGTTCTCATTAGCTTTGAGTTCAGGGTAATTTTCCGCTACGGCAAAGAGTGATTTGAGAGCCCCACCCAGCATGTTTTCCGCTTCTGCATTTTCCTGTACCGTACTTGCATTCATCCAGGCAGATCTTGCCTTGGTTACATTTTCCAGCACTTCTTTTTCGTGCTTAACATATCCCTGAACGGTGTTTACCAGGTTAGGGATGAGGTCGTAGCGCTTCTGCAGCAGTGTATCAATGTTGTACCAGGCGTTATCTACCATATTGCGCTTACTTACCAGGCGGTTATAGCCAACAATAACAAAGAGTGCCAGCAGGGCAATAACGATAATAATAATATACAAAGGTTCCATTTTCTCAGCCTCCCGGCTTTTTATAATTACCTTCCCGTCTTATATATTCTGCGTGTATCAGTTATTTCCTTTCGGCTGCTGCCAACTTAATATTTGAGAAGGGGAGCAGGTTGACCTATCATGTTTATAAAGGCAAGTTTTTCGCGCACCGGATATACTAAATATTGAATTAACCTGCACTTTTGGGGTGTGGTATAGTTTTATCACCAATAAGCAAGTCCCTGTCTGTGTCTGTATCTGTAAGGGTTTTTGTATACCAATGCTGCGGATAACGCAGCACTTTTGCCGGCGGCCCCTCTTCTACAATCTTGCCCTGATACATAACGCCTACTTTGTCGCCGGCTTTGGCTGCCAGGGCCAATTCGTGGGTAATTAAAATGAGGGCAAAACCTCTCTCGTTTTGCAAGTGTAACAAAAGTTTAATTATTTTAGCCTGCACGCTGGCATCTAAAGAAGCGCTGGGCTCATCGGCAATGAGCACTTTGGGTTCCAATACCAGGGCGCGAGCCAAAGCTACCCGCTGTAATTCTCCGCCGCTCAAATGATGGGGGTACTCGTGCAGGAAATGTCCGGTTACGGGCAAGTTTACCCATTCCAGGGCCTTTCGCACGGCTTTTTGCCGGCTTTTGGGGTCCCCGATTTTTTGAATTTGCAGCGGTTCTGACACCAGTTCATGAACGTTTAAGCGGTGGCTGAGAGCTTCCCCGGAGTTTTGAAACAGCATTTGCAGATTTCTGCTTTGTTCTTTCTTTGCCGCACCGAACATTTTGTGCAGGGGTTGCTGCTGAAAGAAAACCTCCCCCCGGTAAGGTCGGTCAACTCCGGCTAAAATTCGTCCAAGGGTGCTTTTGCCCGAACCGCTCTCGCCAACCAAAGCGTATACTTCCCCCTCGCGCAATGTTAAGCTCACACCGCTCACTGCTTCCAGGTAATTATTCCCGGGCTCGCTATTTGCTTGTTTTTTGTCTAATTTGTAGCGTTGCACAACATTTTCGCAGCGGAGTAATTCCAGCACACCTGCACGGTGACAGGCAATTTGTCGTCTGCCGTTACCAATTGGCGAAGTATGCTCCAAGCTGGTTCTGCCAACTTCTACCGGTTCCGGGCGTTGCCAGGAACAAATATCCAGCGACTGGGTGCACCGTGTGTGAAAGGGACACCCCTCCGGACGCTGGTTTAAAGGGGGGAATTCCCCCCGAATACCCTGCAGTTCTCTGGCTCCCTCCAGGGTGGGATAAGCTCGCACCAACGCCCTGGTATAGGGATGGGCCGGTTCTTGCAAGCAATCTGCTGCAGGGCCGGTTTCCAGGATGGCACCACAATAAAGCACCGCGGTTCGGTGGGCCAAGCGTTTAACGGTGTGAAGATCGTGGGATATTACCAGAACCGTGCGGCCTGCTGTTATTTCCGTTAACAGGTTCAGAATGTCACTTTTTGTGCGAACATCGAGTGATGATACCGGTTCATCCAATATCAACAATTCCGGATCAGTTATCAGGGCCATGGCTATTAATGCCCGCTGCACTTCTCCGCCGCTGAGGGTGTGGGGATACCTGTAGAAATACGACTCGTCCAGCCCTACCCGGCGCAGCAATTGACTGCCCAAGCGCTGGGCGGTTTCTTTTTGGCGCGGGTAAAGTTTTAAATAGGGTTCCATGATTTGATCGATTAAAGGCAAAGTAGGGGTGAGCATTTCCCCGGACTGCTGCATAACCATAGATATTGCTGAGCCCCGCAGTTTTTCCCAGCAGCGTGGCGAGTTTTCCAGTAACTCCTGCCCTTTAAATTTGATTGACCCTTGCTGTAAGGCTTCACCGACCATCCCCATAAGTGTTAATGCCAAAGTACTTTTACCGGAACCAGATTCCCCGACTATTCCCCATATTTCACCGGTCTGCACGGATAGGTTAACTTTATTAAGGACGGTTAATTGCGAGGCGGAAGCTTCCGGTTGGACGTTCTGCGGTGCTTGGTCAGGATGTTGGTAAGCACGTTCATGGTTATGGGAGACCGGAAAGCTTACGGTTAAATTATTTATTTCCAGCATAAGATTGCCTCCTTAAACGCGGGTCCAAAGCAGTTTCTAGCGCATAACCGATCAGTGCAAAGGCAATGATGGTAAACGATATAGCCAGGGCAGGCGGCAATAACCACCACATCCAGGCATCTGTAAACATAAAATCGCGAGCATAGTGCAACATTATTCCCCAGCTCTTTTGGGCAGGATCAAAAACACCTATGAAAGCCATGCCGGCCTCCATAAAAACCGCCCGCCGCACCACCTGTATAAAGTTAACCACCAGTAATGGATACAACTCCGGCACCAAATGTCGAAAAGCTAAGTAGCCGGTACCGGCTCCAAAGTGACGGGCAGCGGCTACATGCCCTTGATTCCGCAGTGAAATAACCTGGGACCAAATTATACGTGACCCGGGCGGCCACAGCAGCACGGTAAATAGAACTATTAGGGTTAACCTTCCCGGCTGCACATAAGCCGCCACCAGCAAGGCCAACAAAAACACGGGTATAACCAACAGCACATCCACAAGGCGCAGTAACAACCGCTCTACCCAGCCGCGGAATATGCCGGCCGTTAAACCTATCAGTAAGCTGAACAAAGTAGAAAATAACGCCGCCACAGTTCCTATCAGGAGTGTGGTGCGCGCCCCGTATAACAATTCGCTGCAGATATCCTGACCTACTTCATTGGTTCCCAGGGGATGCGTCAAAGACGGCGCACTTAGCGGCGGAGCCACATAGGCAAAGGGATCGTGGGGGGCTAACCAGCCGGCACCCACGGCCGCGATACCTAATGCTGCAACCATATAAAGGCCTTTGCGCCCAAATTTATCTTTTTTAAGCTCGTTCCAATAGTTGACGTGCATCTAGTTCCCTCAGTCGTGGATCAATTTTTTGGTTTAACAAATCAGCAAGCAAGTTGAATAGCAAAACGCATACCGTTATCAACAGCAAACACCCGTGAATAGTGGGGTAGTCGTGATGCTGCAAAGCCAAATAAAAGAGATTGCCAAGCCCCGGATAAGCAAAAATTATTTCCACAAATAAGACCGAGGTGAACAGCAACCCTATACTCATACCCAGGCGGGTAATTACCGGTGCCAACGCACTCCTGGCTGCATGGCGGTAACGCACCATCCTATCTCTAAGTCCTTTATTCCTAGCTGTATAAATATATGGTTTTTCTTTTACCGCCAACAAGGAACTGCGCATTAACATGAAGTTGCGCGGTAACTGCACCAAAGTTAAAGTTAGTGCCGGTAAAAACAGGTGCTGCAAATAATCCCATAACTGTTCCCAACCGGAGTAATCCATATAAGGGGAAGCACCGCCGGATATGGGAAACCACGGCATGTAAAAGCCGAAAATAAGCAATAGAAGGATGCCCAGTACAAAACCGGGCACCCCATTCAAGAGCATGATCGTAACAAGGGAGGCCCGATCAAATTTGCGACCCCGCCGCCAGGCAGCTTCCACCCCCCAGATAATGCCTGCCAGGGCTGAAATCAGCAGAGAGATGGCAATCAGCGACAGGGTCCAGGGCAAGGCGCCGACCAGCACCTGTCCCACGGGAGCCCGGAAATAATACGAATAACCTAAGTCCCCCTGCGCCAGGTTGGAGATGTATAAGCCGAACTGTTCGCCCAACGGCTTGTCCAACCCGTATCTCTCCAACAAATAGGCCTCGGTTTGGGGAGACATCTCCATTAAGGCATCACCATATAATGCGCTAATGGCATCCCCGGGCATTAAACGCGGTAAGAAAAAGTTCAACATTATTATTATGAGAAAAGCCAGGATATAATCCCCCAGCCGTTTACGCATAACCACTATCAGTCCTCTTATTTTACTAATGCCCGTTGATTCAGTGGCATTGGTATGCCTGTAGCAATACCATCATGGGTGAAAAACCAGTCTACTTTTTCATCGTAAGCATAGTACCAGGTGGGATGATGTAAGGTGTAAGCCGGAATTTCCCGGGCATATATCTGCTGCATCTCGCTTATCAGCTCTTTCCGCTTCTCTGAATCGGTTTCCCTGCTTTGTTGATGTATAATATTCTCCAATTCCGGGTGTTCGTAGCGAGAATTCAAGTGGGGCGTGCCCCTTCCCACCATGAACCTTTCTACCATTTCCGGGTCGCCTCCCACAGCTCCATGGCCGGTAATAGCAAGCTCAAAATTCCACTCCCGGATGCGAGAATCCAATACCGAACCTTCCAAGGCCCTGGTTTCCACGTTTAAACCGAGCTTTTCCAACTGCCCCGCTACCAACTCTGCTTCCCGAGAAAAGTTTGCCATAGCAATTAAACTGATTTCCTGTTCAAAATTGAATCCGATTTCAGTTAGCTTGTTAAGGGCTTCTTCCGGGTCATAACCATAATCCGGCAATTTTTCGTCACCGGCATACCAACGACTGTCCGGGGAAATCATGCCCGGGCTGCCGGGTAGACCGTGCCCACGTAATGCTCTGGCTACAATCTCCTCCAAGTCTATAGCATGCGCTATAGCCTGCCTGAATTCTATTTGGTCAAATGGCTCCTCGCGGTGATTAAACATCAGTTTCAAATTCCAATCATGCAAACCTTCAACTACTTTGAAGTTGGCTTCTTCCAAAGTGTCCACCGCTTCAGCTTCTACCATGGCATAGTTTACATCTCCTCGCTGCAATGCCAGGTGCGGTTCGCTTACTTTAACCATTAGTAATCTCTCTACCTGTGGTTCACCCAGGTAGTAATTCTCAAAAGCTTGGTACCGGTAACTTCCTTGTTCCCGCTGATAGTCTTCCAGTTGGTACGGGCCGCTACCCACTACCGCTTGCGGTTCTAAAAACTCCTCCGGCTCTTCCACTTCACTCCAAATATGTTCAGGTAGTATGGGCATAACGCCGGCTACGTTGTTTAAGAAGGCAGCATGGGGCTCTTCCAGATACACCTTAACCCGGTCGTCATCCAACTCGGTAACTTCTGCAATGTTCTCGAGGCCAAACCAGGGCAGGGGGTGCTCTTTTATATACTCAAAAGTAAACAATACATCGGTCATGGAAAAAGGAGTGCCGTCGTGCCATTCTACCCCTTCCCTTAACGAAAAAGTATAACTGTTTTCTTCCTCATCAAAGTGCCAATCATCGGCCAGCGCACTGGTAAAGCCGGAAGCATCCTTCCAAACCAAAGTATCGAAAACATAGTACATCCGTAACATTCCCGGCCCCCGCGGATATGCTGCAAACGGAGTCGGATACCCCCAATCACCGGTTTCATCACCAATTATATAAGTGTCTATTGCGGTTTCTTGGGCTTCTACTGCTTCTCCTTTTTCTCCGGCTTCTTCACCTGAACATCCCAACCCCGTAACAAGTAGTGCGAAAACCGTAACACCAAGAAAAAACACCCGAGCCATGCGGCTTAACATTTTAAGCTCTCCTTTAATAATTTTTGTGTGATCTTGTGCTGCGATTGTTATTAAACACAGTCGGGGCAGGCAGGTTTGCTCTGCTTTAACCGGGCCCGTGGCTCCATAACGCCTTCTCTGCAAAAAGCACATTCTACAGTATCGAAAATGCGTGCATGCGGAGGAAAATCCATCTGCATAGCGTTAACTTCCATGATATTTTCCAGGGGTTCGTTTAGGATTTTATCAGTAAGTTCTTTATGAAATTCCTGAAACTGGTTTTGTTCCCCTGCTGTAGCTGTTTTGCCAAATACTTTTTCCCGCAATGCTTTCCATTCGGGAGCCGCAAGTTTCTCCATAACCCCATGTTTTAAAACTATACGCACCCCTTCTTCTTTGCCCCGCACTCCAAAACTGAAGGCTTGTTTGCCCACATCCCGGAAAAAGAAGTTGCCTTTTCCGAAAGTGCAACCGGTAATTACTTGCACTGCATCTACTCCGCAGGCATCCGTTTCCACTATGGCTACTACTTCCTCATCGCCTGCTCTTTCCTGTTTTAAGCGCCGCATGGCCTCCATAGCTGCCCGGTACCCAATGGCCAAACCGGGGCAGATGTGGCCGTGAAAATCTACTGCTTTTTCCCACGGTGACATTGCATTACACATTAACTGCTCCTCCCATCCTTTGTTTTATTATGTGTTTAATTATGCTTACCTATTCCCATAGGCATACCACATAAACAGTGTTACTATTTTAAGTTATTGTATCACGATTTTGCCGGTTTGTAAATTAACTGCGATTACTTATTTATAATCCAGTCCAGCTTAAAAGAGATCGGCCCGCTCACGAGGAAAACATTGACAAGATTAAGTAGAGCATGGGATAATTTTAGCAGTACTTCAGAGAAGGAAATTTGCTCCGGCTGCGAATTATATATGTGTATTAAGCAGATGTGTGAAGAATGTATTAAGAAGGTAAAAATGTGTGGGGAGTTTTGCCTGATGCTTGATAAACAACTTTTGAGGGAGAAAATAACCGCTTTTGTGGAACATGATTCTGCCAATTACTGGCATAAGGGTTTGCGGTTTTTCGATCCTCCTTTGCTGGGGTATGCCAGGGTCGATGATCCTCTTTTTCAGGAGATGAAAAAGAAGGAAATTGGAGGGGGAATGTTTCGCCCCCCGGTTGAATGGCTGGAGGGTGCTGTATCGGTTATCTCTTACTTTTTGCCCTTCACAGAGGCAGTACGACGCTCCAATGATGTCGCAGATGAGCCATCCAAAAACTGGTTATATGCCAGGTTCGAAGGAGAAAAGTTGAATAACAGATTGCGAAAATTTATCGTGGATGAATTAGCAGCTACCGGTTTACGTGCGGTTGCTCCATTACTGGAGGATGAATTTACCATAGATCACCACCTGCTTGTCAGCAACTGGTCTGAGCGTCATGCTGCTTATGCAGCCGGGTTGGGCACTTTCAGCTTGAGCAGGGGCCTTATCACTGCCAGGGGTATCGCGGGAAGGTTTGGCAGTATCATAACAGCGGGGGAATATACCCCCCTGCCCAGGGATTACAGCTTTCCTTTCCAGTACTGTTCCTGGCTGCGAGAAGGTCTTTGCGGCAGCTGCATCAAGCGCTGTCCGGCCGGTGCCATCAGCGAAGACGGCATGAATAAAGAACTTTGTCGTCAGTACTTACACCAGAAAGACAGCTTGCAGAAGCTGCGGGAAGAACACGGCTATCCTTACAGTGCCTGCGGCAAATGCCAGATTGGTGTTTCCTGTGAAGGCCAGATACCCTCAAGCGCTACAGGGTAAGAAAACAGGTAATAGGGCAAAAACAGGCTTAGCAAGTGAAATCAGAACTTAATACTGCTTGTCCTGTGGACCGGACAAGTGCAGTAAGTTGCTGGTCTGAAGCTGTAAAAAAAGGTGTTCAGGATCTAACCGAGGGGAAGAGGTGCAGATGTAGATGGTGCGCAAGGTAGAGTATAAATTACAAAACGGCTTGATCGGCGTTGTCGCAGATACTCATATTCCCGCAAGAGCCTGGTCCCTGCCTCCCAAGCTCTTTTCGCTGCTGAAGGGGGTTGATCTAATTCTCCATGCAGGTGATCTGGAACAAGAATATGTGCTGGAGGAACTGAAAGCCCTGGCTCCTGTAGAAGCTGTAGCAGGCAACATGGATCCTCATCAACTTGTAGGTAAACTGGGTAAAGAGAAGCTGATAGATTTGGGTGAGATCTGTATCGGCCTGGTCCACGGATGGGGCGGCCGACAGGATCTGCATGAAAGGGTTTTTGAGTTATTCCGCGGAGAAGAGGTGCAGGCAGTAGTCTTCGGTCATACTCACTACCCCTTCCAGGAGTACCGCAGGGGAGTGCTTCTTTTTAACCCCGGTTCTGTCGGGGATCCCCGCTGGGGGAGTTCCGCTTCCTGTGGACGTTTGCAGGTAAAGGACGGCAAACTGGAAGGAGAGAACCTGGTGCTCTAAAGTTTTAACAGCAGCACTTTATAGAATACTTGGAACTTGTAAGAAATCTTTAAAAAGTTGTAGGGATTCCCTTAATTATAGAGAATATATTAAAGAGATTTCTTAACCATAAAGAGGACAATAGTTTTAGATATTAATGATAGAAAGAAGGAGGGTGCAGTTTGGAAACAGGTCAACAAGAGCCATGGGTAGAAAATTATGAAAGCAGCGTAAGGCCTACGCTTCAATATCCTGAGATCCCTATTCCTCATCTTATGGACCGCGCTGTTCGGCAGTATCCGCAAAGAATTGCAACTAACTTTAACGGAACTACCATCTCTTACAGTGCTCTTAATGAAGAGATTAATAAGCTGGCCGCAGCACTTTCCCAACTGGGTGTTAAAAAAGGCGACCGGGTGGGTATGATTTTACCTAATTCTCCCCAGGCAGTGATCAGCTATTTTGCATCGTTGAAGCTTGGTGCAATTGTGGTAATGATGAATCCCCTCAATGTAGAAATGGAATTGGCATTTTTTATTCGCGATGCGCAGATTCGCAACTTGATTATTGTAGACACTGTCTACCGTCGTATTACGAATATCAAGGATAAGATCGATATAGACAACCTTATTGTTACAGGGATTCACGATTATCTTTCTTTTCCTTATAATATCCTCTACCCTTTAAAAAAGACCAGCGACGGGCACTCCCCTGATATTCCCCGTAAGGAAGGCATCCATCGCTTCTCACAATTGATACGCAATGCTCAGCAGGGCCCTCCAGAAGTATCCATTGATCCTAAAGAGGATCTGGCTGTCCTGCAGTATACCGGGGGAAATACGGGCACCCCCAAGGGCGCCATGCTTACCCATTACAATATTGTTTGTAATGTGCTGCAGTTCAGGGAGTGGTTTTCCGCTCTTCGAGAAGGAGAGGAGCGCATACTTTCTGTGCTGCCGTTTTCTCATATATACGGCCTTACCTGCGTTCTGAACTTTGGGTTCTATATAGCTGCTACCCTTGTTCTTATGCCCAGGTTTGAAATAGAAAAAGTTTTGAAGACTATCAGCAAGACACGACCCACTTTTTTCCCAGGTGTTCCCACCATGTATGTGGCCTTTAACAACCAAGCGGATCTGAAAAAGCATCATATCTCCTCAGTGGAATACTGGAACTCCGGTGGTGCGCCGCTGCCCCTGGAAGTCCTTGAGAAGTTCGAACGGCGAACCGGAAAACGCCTTATAGAGGGTTATGGATTGGCCGAAGCTTCTCCAGTAACCCACTCCAACCCGGTAAAAGGCAGAAGAAAGTTGGGGAGTATCGGGTTGCCCATTCCTGATACCCAATCTACAATAGTGGATCTGGAACTGGGCGAAAAAGAAATGGGAGTCGGGGATGTTGGTGAGCTAATAATCAAGGGCCCTCAGCTAATGAAAGGCTACTGGAATAACCAGAAAGAAACCGATTGGGCGCTTCGGGACGGATGGTTGTACACCGGTGACATTGCCCAGAAGGACAGGGATGGCTACTTTTTTATTCTCAACCGCAAGAAAGAACTGATTATTAGCGGGGGCTATAATATTTACCCCCGCGAAGTGGAGGGAGTTCTTCAGCGTCACCCCAAGGTGCAGGAAGGAGTGGTTATTGGTATACCAGACGATTATTACGGGGAAGTGGTGAAGGCATTCATTTTCTCCAAGGGCGGAAAAATGATTTTGGAGGACGAACTGCGAGACTTTTGCCTGAATAAGTTGGCCCCCTATAAAATACCGCGGATCTTTGATATCCGCAAAGAGCTTCCCCGCAAAAACCTGCGGGGCGCAGAGCTGAGACGCTACCTTACCGAGAAGGAATAGCAACCTTTATTTCCGTTTTCTTTACTAAAAGGGAAAAAGGAGGTTTTAGCAGTGACAGTTTTGTTGGGTGGTATTGCACCCCATCCTCCACTGGTCATTCCGGAGGTAGGTGGTGGTGAAATTGCCGGTGTTAAGAACACGGTACAGGCTCTAAAGGAGTTTTCAAAGCGTATAGCCGCCAGCGGAGCTGATACCTGGGTATTTATTTCTCCCCATGGGCTTCTTTTCCGTGATGCCATTTCTATTAATGCTGAAGAGCAGCTCGAAGGCGATTTTGCAGGCTTCGGTGTCCCTCAAGTTAGATTGAAAGCTCAAAATGACAAAGAGCTGGTAGAGGCCATTGCCTCGGCGAGTGAAAAAAATGGGCTGCGCACCGTGCTTTTGGAGCGAAGAGGTTTTTCCCAAAGAGATATTACCCTGGACCATGGGGTGACGGTTCCTCTTTATTACCTGCAGGAAGCAGGAGTAGTTAAAAGGTGTGTCTCTGTCACTTACGGACTCCTTTCTTACAATGATTTATTCCGATTCGGCCGGTTTATCAGCTCCGCCGCCGCCTCAATCGGTCGCAATGTAGCGGTAATAGCCAGCGGGGATCTTTCTCACAGGCTTATTAAAGATGCTCCTGCCGGCTATAATCCCAGGGGAAAAGAATTTGACGAAAAGCTGGTCAATTACCTGCGAGAATACCGGGTTGAAGATATTATGAACATGGATGATGACCTGGTTATGGATGCGGGCGAATGTGGTTTGCGTTCCATCATTGTTTTGCTGGGAAGCCTCTCAGATATGACAATTAATCCGGAAGTTCTCTCCTACGAAGGTCCTTTCGGAGTTGGTTACCTGGTGGCGCTTTTTACTCCGGGGAAGGAGGGGCATCAAGGTGGAAGCAAATAAACCGCAGAGCATATATGCGAAACTTGCCCAGGAAGCCCTGGAAACGAGAGTTAAAAAGGGCGAAAAACCTTATCCGTCGGAGAAGCTTCCCCCCGAACTGCAGCGCCCGGGCGCAGTTTTTGTTTCTCTTAAGAAGCAGGGGCAGTTGAGGGGTTGTATCGGTACTATCTTACCCACCAGGGAGAACCTGGCCCAGGAAATTATAGCAAATGCTCTTCATGCAGGTTTGGAAGATCCGCGCTTTCCGCCGGTAACTGCAGATGAATTGGATGAACTAACCTACAGTATAGATATTCTTACCGAGCCGGAGAAAGTGGATGATATTTCGCAATTGGACCCCCGGCGTTATGGGGTCATCGTCCGCAGTGGGGGCCGCAGCGGCTTGCTTTTACCGGACCTGGAAGGCATCAACACTGCCGAAGAGCAGCTTTCTATTGCGAAGGAAAAAGCCGGTATTCTTGAGGAAGAAGAAGCGGAGATTTACCGCTTCCAGGTTCAACGGCATTACTAGAGAGCACGCTGAAAGGAGATAAATTAATTGATACGGGAAGCTCGTTATTATCAAAGACAGGATGATAAGGTATCCTGCTTGCTTTGTCCACAGGCCTGCCTTTTACAGGAAGGGCAAAAAGGCATCTGCGGTGTGCGCCGGGTTGAAGAAGGAAAGTTGGTAACCCTTAATTATGGCCTGTGCGCAGCAATTTCCGTAGATCCAATTGAAAAGAAACCCCTTTATCATTTTTTTCCGGGTTGGGAGATCCTTTCCCTGGGCACCGTTGGCTGCAGCTTGCACTGTTCTTTTTGCCAGAACTGGTCTCTTTCCAGGGGGGATCCCCAAAAGCTCCAAGAGCAGTTAACGCCCTCCGGAGTTATCGGCCTGCTGGAGTCTAGCCCGCCCGAACAGCAGTTAGGCGTAGCTTATACCTACAATGAGCCCTTCGTCTGGTACGAATTTGTGCGTGATACCTCAGAGCTGCTTTCTGAAAACGGCTACCGTAACGTTTTGGTGACTAACGGTATGGTTAACCGGGAGCCGTTGGAGGAACTTCTACCCTTTATTCATGGAATTAATATCGATGTCAAAGCATTCCGGGACGATTTTTACCGCCGTTATTGTAAGGGCAAGGGAGTAAAGGATATACTGCGCACTGTAGAAATCTCTGCTGCCAGCTGCCACGTGGAGCTTACCTACCTGGTAATTCCCACTCTTAATGATGACCCGGCGGAGGTGCAGGAGTTTATCGACTGGGTAGCTGCCCTGGACCGGGACATACCCGTTCATTTCAGCCGCTATTCTCCCTGCTACCAACTGGATCTGCCGGCTACCCCGCTGGAGACCATGGAGAAAATATACAATATTGCTCGTGAAAAACTTTCCTATGTTTACCTAGGCAATGTGATGGATACTGACTTCAGCAACACTTTTTGTCCCAACTGCGACAACTTGCTGTTGAAGAGAGCTGGTTTTGGTATTAGAAACATGGGCCTGGAGCAGAAGAAATGTAAAAAATGCGCTGCCGGCATCCGCATTTATGGAGACATCTATGGAGAAAAAACATAAGGACGGACGGGTATGCAAATGTGTGCTTTTGTTTTATGTAACAAAATAATATTTTGAAGAAGGGTTTTGCCCTAACCGGACAGAATAAATTTAATAGAGATGATAAAGGATGAGGTGTTTAAGCCCTAAATGTGGGAGCAGATTGTTGCTGGAATCACTCATTTCAGGTTGGATTGGCGCGATGTTATTGATATTATTGTCGTAGCCTATTTTCTTTACCGCCTTATCCTACTTATCAGGGGGACGCGTGCCCAGCAGCTGATCAAAGGCCTTATTATACTTTTAATTGCCCTGGTAGCAAGCGAAGAGTTGGGCCTTCAAACCATTAATTGGGTCCTGCGCGGATTAATGACCATGGGACTGGTAGCTATCCCCATAATATTTCAGCCTGAACTGCGTCGCGCCCTGGAACAGCTGGGAAGGGGCAGTATTTTCAAACGTTCTTTTTACAGCCTTGAAGAAGAGAACTTCCGTAAGGTTATGGATGAACTGCTGAAAGCCATCCCCGTTCTGGTCAAGAAAAAAATCGGTGCTATAATTGTTTTGGAAAAAGAAACCGGTCTAAAGGATTTTATAGAAACCGGTATTAAAATTGAGGGGACTGTGACAGCAGAATTACTGATAAATATTTTCATGCCCCGCAGCCCTCTCCATGACGGGGCAGTTATTATCCGGGGCAATGTGGTAGCAGCTGCAGGGTGCTACCTTCCTCTTACCGAGAACCCCCACCTCAGCAAAGAGCTGGGAACTCGCCATCGCGCCAGCCTGGGGCTGACAGAAGTATCAGATGCCGTGGTAATAATTGTCTCCGAAGAAACAGGTGTTATATCGCTGGCGCATAATGGCAAGCTTATCCGCTACCTTGATGAAAAAACATTACGCAGCAATTTGACTGATCTTTACTTTACCCCCTCTCCCAAAAAGTCCTACCAGCAATGGTCCAGGAGGTTTTTCAAAAACGATGCAGAGGAAGAATAGGCTTTTGGAAAACAAGATTTTTTTAAGAATTCTGGCCCTTTTCCTGGCCGTAATATTATGGCTTTTTGTGGCCGGTGACCGCCAGGAAGTACTGGGCTTTGAGATTCGTATTGCCTATAGCGGAATTCCTCTCACCTGGAGGAATTTGGGGGAGGACCTGGAAGTCGTGGAGATGGAGGAGACCGTAACTCTCTCCCTGCAGGGGGCCCAGCATTACTTTGACGGGTTAACTCCTGCGGATTTGGAAGCGTATGTTGACCTGGAGGGGAAAGGTGAAGGCAAGCACGAATTGCGCGTCCATGCTTTTGCTCCTCCCGGGCTGAATATTGTGCGCATTGAACCTCCCAAAGTAAATGTACAGATAGAAGAGCTGGTGGTTAAACAAATGTCAGTGGAGGGAATTACCAGCGGTGAACCTCCTGATGGTAAGATTGTTTCTACACTTGAGTTTCAGCCGGAAGAGGTTTTTATTCAAGGTCCATACCAAAAAGTAGAAGAGGTAGAAAAGGTCATCTTTGAAGTGCACCTGGAAAATGCGCAGGAAGAGCTCACAACGACCTCGCAGCTGGTACCCCTGGACAGGTACGGTGCTCCTGTGGAGCATATTAATATTCTTCCCGATAACGAGGTGCAGGTGCAGGTGCAGTTTATGCTGCCTCAGAAGGTGGTTCCGGTACAGGTAGAGTTGGTAGGAAACGGTTCTCTGGTGGATGAGATAATGATAGAACCAAGTACTGTTGAAATAGAGGGGCCGCGGCAATTGTTGGAAGAGCTGGAATACATATATACTGAACAGTTAAGCTTAGAGGGCCGGGAGGAGGGTTTTACTCAATCAATACCATTGGTTTTTCCTGAAGACATTTCGCCTGTGGAGCAAGAAGAGGTAAGAGTGCGTATTACGTTGCATTAGAACTAGAAATGGCCACATTTAAAAGTGGCAATGAAAATAGTATTTAAGGAACAGGGTGATCTAAAAGCATGTGTGGAATAGTTGGTTACCTGGGAGAGCAGCAGGCCTATCCTATTCTTATCGAAGGTTTAAAGAGATTGGAATACCGGGGGTATGACTCGGCCGGGGTAGCGCTGCAGTGTGCCGAAGGGATGAAGGTTATTAAGGCCAAGGGAGAACTTTCTGCCCTGGAGCAAAAGGTGGGTAACGGTGCACCCATTGGCCATATGGGGATAGGACACACTCGCTGGGCGACACACGGGGCCCCTTCTGATGCCAACGCTCACCCACACTGCGGCTGTTCGGAAGATTTTGCCGTGGTACACAACGGCATCATTGAAAACTACCTTTTCTTGAGGAACTGGTTGGAAAAAGAAGGACACCGTTTTGCTTCGGAGACAGATACCGAAGTGCTGGCCCACCTGGTAGAGCATTTCTACCATGGGGATTTACTGCAGGCCGTGCAGAAAGCGCTGGAGAAAGTACGCGGTTCTTTTGCCATGGTGGTCATGTGCGACAAAGAGGAAGACAGGCTTATATGTGTCCGCAAGGATAGTCCCCTGATAATTGGTCTGGGCAAGGGGGAGAACTTTGTTGCTTCCGATGTGCCCGCCATTCTTAACCATACACGTAAGATCTATATCCTGGAAGATGGTGATTTAGCATCTATTACTCCCGACTCGGTTGAGATATTCACTCCCAGCGGGGATCCACTTCAAAGGGAAGCAATCGAAGTGAACTGGGATGCTGTCCAGGCTGAGAAGGGAGGATATCCCCATTTTATGCTCAAGGAGATCATGGAACAACCGCATGCCCTGCGGGAAACCATGCGTGGCAGGCTGCTGCAGGGAGGGCGCGAGATCTCCCTGCCGGAACTGGAGATGAATCCGCAAGAGTTGAGGAATATCAGCAGGATTTACATTGTAGCCTGTGGCACAGCGTACCATGCCGGACTGGTCGGGAAATATGCCATGGAAAGGCTCCTCCGCCTGCCGGTAGAGGTGGACCTGGCTTCGGAGTTTCGCTACCGGGATCCCATCCTGGATGAGAATACCCTGATGTTGGTTATCAGCCAGTCCGGAGAGACTGCTGATACCCTGGCCGCGCTCAGGTTGGCCCGCAAGCAGGGCAATAAGGTTTTGGCTCTCACCAACGTGGTGGGCAGTACCGTGGCCCGGGAAGCTGATAATGTACTCTATACCTGGGCTGGTCCGGAGATTGCAGTTGCCTCTACCAAGGCTTACTTGACTCAGCTGCTCTCACTTTTCTTGTTAACCCTTTACTTGGGCAAGGCTAGGAACCTGCTTTCGCGCTCCGATCTAGAAAATTTTGGCAAGGCCATATTTGCTCTTCCCGGGCAGGTGGAGCAGGTCCTGGAGAGGAGCGAGGAGATCCGGGAACTGGCTGAATACCTGGCTCCCTGGGAAAGCACATTTTTTATTGGACGCAACGTAGACTACGCTGTAGCTATGGAGGGTGCCCTCAAGCTGAAGGAGATCTCCTACATTCATGCCGAGGCTTATGCCGCCGGTGAGTTAAAGCACGGCACTCTGGCCCTGGTGGTAGAAGGGGTTCCCGTCATTGCCCTGGCCACCCAGATGAATGTAATAGAGAAATCTGTCAGCAATATAAAAGAGGTTAATGCTCGCGGGGGTTATATTACCTGCTTCGCCCAGGAAGGCACCACAGAACTGCAGGGAGAAGCCGACGGGATATTTTATCTTCCTTCAGCGCCAGATTTTCTCATGCCCATAATCGCTGTGGTGCCGCTGCAGCTATTAGCTTATTATGTGGCTGTTGCCCGCGGCTGCTCTGTTGACAAACCGCGTAATCTAGCCAAAAGCGTCACGGTGGAGTAGGAAAGGATTCAGAGCGATGTGAATTTATTTTTCTACACAATTCTGTGGAGAAATAATGAATATGAATAATAAATAATAAGGGCTTGTGCAGTAAGCCCTATTTATGATGAACTGCTGGCATTTTTTGTGATCACCGGTAGTCACAAGATAGTCCAGGCACAAAGGATGCCTTCTTGGTTGGGGCCCTTTAAACAGGCGCGTGGCCTCCTTTCTACCCCTTCACGGGGTGCTAACTTATTGCATGTTTTTCACCTTTTGGGTTTCAATTTATTGATTTATTAATGAACAGCGTTGACAATATTCCCTTTATCATGCTAATATATTTTAAAACTCGTAGCTATTTCTATATCTATAGTAGGCTTAATAGAATAAAAGAGCGAGGCACCATTATAATGCTTATTGATATAATGAAAGGAGAGATTGCGAATGCCTGAGAGGCCACCCCCAGAAGATACCTGTACAGTATGCGGAAAAAGGCTTTCCATCGACGAAAACGTAGAGAAGAGAGTTTTGTGCGGCAAAGAGAAGACCCCTCTGACAGGAGAAAACTACGATCTTTCAGACTGCAGATTGTATAGTATCTGTTCTCTCGAGTGTGTTGAGCGTCTAGAAAAGAGCCAGGCCCCGGAAGTGCAGAAATCCAGAATTAAAACATTTCTGGAGAAGATCGGGGATGCTAGTGCCCAGTGCGGTGTCGATGAAAATGACATCTGCTATCTCACTGAAAGGATTACGGGAAGAAGAGAACATACGGATTAGTTGAAGAGTTTTGTGCGTAGAGACCAAAATAGATAAAAAGGCAAATAAAACCTGGGAGCGAGAAACACTCAGCTCCCTATTTATTATCCCGCACGATGGGCGAGGTGTCGCTCGCAGTGAACATGATCCTTTCACCCCTTGTTACGCGCCAAGAATTTTTTGGCACATCATCGAGTTCAAGATAACTGTATAACTGTTATTGGAAGTATTGAAAATTAATTTCCCGGTTTATATGCTTATAACATAGGTCAAGTCCAATTTTGTCTGTACAAAAGTTAAGCCTGGGGTTTATAGGCGGCGCTACCATCTTTTTCCTTTTACGCCATTCTATGAGCGTTTTTTGCTCTTTACTTGCCTGTTTCATAAGCAGGGGCATCTCGGGCAGCTTTTTAAAAATGCCCTGGCTTCTAAATGCGAGAAAGTGTCACAGGCCGGAAAGGGTGGGTGCCAGTGATCTTCAAGATCAAGGACTGGTAAATTTGCAAATGTAGCAGGAGGTGAGTTTTAATAATGGAAAAAGATCTATCATCTTCCTTTCGCAAGGCAGCCGAGGCAATAAAAGATGCCCGTACCATGATTATTACCGCAGGAGCAGGCATGGGAGTAGACTCTGGACTTCCCGACTACCGCGGAGAGAAGGGGTTCTGGAGGTCTTACCCGATGTATATGCCCCTGGGAATTAATTATTACGATGCTGCCAATCCTGTCCACTTTGGCAGTGACCCCGCCTTTGGCTGGGGGTTTTATTCCCACCGCATAGACCTTTACCGGGAAACTAAGCCTCACCAGGGATTTAGACTGCTTCAGGAATGGATAGACCGCTACCGGATGGATTATTTTGTTGTCACTTCCAATGTGGACGGGCAGTTCCAAAAGGCCGGCTTTCCAGAGGACAGGTTATACGAGGTGCATGGCTCCATCCACTACCTGCAGTGTACTACCCCATGCAGCAGCGATATCTGGG
>SLJK01000035.1 GCA_007135125.1 Syntrophomonadaceae bacterium
AAAGCTGCAAGTTGGCGTGTCCGCAAGTGAAGGTGAGAATAGAAGTGAGCCTTGTCACACCCGTGGTATTGGTTCCGCTAGCAGGGGTCGATCACCGGTTCCACTTTTTTTTGTATCCGATATGCTTTAAACCTGTGTCGGTACGGGCTATGTCCCGCAGTATGTCTGGTAAGGTCTGCCGGTTGGTTCTGGCGGTGCGGTGTACTCGGCCTGTTCCGGAACGTGGGCATAAGGCTTTTTCAGAACGGCCAGCAAACGATGTAGCAGGTCAAAGTTGTTTTCCTTCTCAGCGGCCTCTAACGCGTCTTCGACCCGGTGGTTGCGGGGGATGATGGCCGGGTTTTTGTCGCGCATCAGCTTCTGCGAATCCGTAATTGACTGCTTTTGCCTCGACCGTCTCGCCTGCCACTTTTCCAGCCATTGCTGAAATTCCTTTGTGTCAGACATCGTCGTGTTCCGGGTTTCTGCAAAGGTCAGGCCCAGGAAGGTATTGGTATAGTCCGCGCTGTATTTCTGCATCATGTTAAGCAGTTCATTGACTAATGATGTGTCGTCTGCTTCCCGGGCGAAGAGACCAAGCTTGGTGACCATTCCGTCAAGCCAGTGGCGCTGGTATAAAGGGGTGTACCCGGCGAGGGCTTCCTGGGCCAGGGTCACTGCCTGGGACATTTCGGGGTCCAGCAGAGGGAGCAGCGTTTCCGCGAAGCGCGTTAAATTCCACGCTCCCATATTGGGTTGGTTGCCGTAGGCATAGCGGCCCTGGCGATCGATGGAGCTAAACACGGTATCGGGACTGTATATGTCCATAAACGCACAGGGACCGTAGTCGATGGTTTCACCGCTCAGCGCCATATTATCCGTGTTCATGACGCCGTGGATGAAACCTACCTGCTGCCAACGCGCTATCAGGTCGGCCTGCCTTTTGATTACTTCCTGTAAGAGCCCAAGATAAGGATTTTCGTTTGTCTCGACCTCCGGGAAATGACGCCGGATAGTATAATCGGCCAGAGATTTAAGCTCATCGATTGTGCGGCTCCTGGCGGCAAATTCAAAGGTGCCGACGCGGAGATGGCTCGCTGCCACTCGCGTTAGGATAGACCCGGACAAGACGGTTTCGCGGATCGCAGGTTCTCCCGTGGCAACCACGGCCAGGCTGCGGGTCGTCGGGATACCCAGCGCATGCATCGCTTCGCTGATGATGTACTCTCGCAGCATGGGGCCCAAGACTGCACGGCCGTCTCCACCCCGGGAGTAGGGTGTACGCCCGGAACCCTTAAACTGTATATCAAACCGCTCTCCCCGCGGCGTGATCTGCTCGCCCAGCAAATGCGCACGTCCGTCGCCCAAAATGGTAAAGTGGCCAAACTGGTGGCCCGCGTAAGCCTGGGCCAACGGCTGTGCCCCTTCCGGCAGACGGTTTCCTGAAAAAATAGCGGCCCCTTCTTCGCCACGTAAACTATAGACATCAAGCCCCAGTGCAAGAGCCAACTGCTCGTTAAATAAGACCAGCTTTGGCGCGGACACCGGGGTTGGTTTCAGACGAGTATAAAAGGCACCCGGCAGTTGAAGATAACTGTAATCCAGGTTCCAACCTGTTTTGATGTTACTTTTGCTTTTTGACATAATATCTCCTCCTTCGGGCAAAGGTGGTAGGGAAAATTTTTAGCCTTCAATAAATTATTATATAATAAATATTATCCATTTGAAAGGGTACAGCAAAAATTTTATGCTTTCGTCTGCTTAAAAATTAATGTTAATTACGTCCTCTTTCACAGTTCATCACACCCGATAAGTTCTATACAGCAACTTACTAAATAGACCTGTCGCCGGTCGGCCTTTTACAGCAGCCCATCAATTATGCCATCATATTAAAGACAGAAATACAACACCGCTTAAACAGAGCCAAATCAAAATATAGTAATTGACATATGTCAACAGATGCGTGAAGATCAAAAAAATGTGCCGCCAAGTAGACTCGAAGTTATTGATAAACAACCGGAATATTTACAGCCAGCAGCAGAAATGACCAGGGTGTAGGCTCTGGTTATTTTTGTTTTTAGTAGAGGCAAACTAGGTTTTGCCAAGGCCCAAATATATCTGCCTGATGGCCAATGAGGGCTATTCAAAACTAGTACGTCGGATACTGTATGCGCAACCAATCTAGCCAACATTAATATTTTTTTCATGAAGCAGGATTACCATAAAAATTGGAGAAGGATTGTATATTATTTACATATTTCAGGCTTAGGAAGTGAAAGAGTTGAGCCCCACACCAGACAGGTACCGGAAGATGTTGGAGAACCTGCCAGATGCCTTTGCCTATCACCAGATACTCACAGACGGCAATGGTTACCCCGTAGATTATATCATTCTCGATGTAAACTTGGCCTTTGAAAAAATGACCGGCCTTATCAAGGAGCAGATCATCGGCAGAAAAGGAAAAGAGGTGCACCCAGAGCTTGCAATATCAGAATTTGACTGGGTCGGCATCTATGGCCAGGTAGCCCTTACGGGAGAAACCGTCTGTTTTGAAAAGTATTTTAAACCTGCCGACCGCTGGTACAATATTACCGCCTACAGCGACGAACCAGGCTATTTTATGGTGGTCTTCCATGACATTACCCAGCAAAAGCGTTTAGAAGAGCAGCTTAGAACCCTGGCCGATGAGCACGAGAAAGTTTTCCACAGCACTCAAAATGCCCTTTTCCTGGTGGAGGTTGTAGACATTAACACTTTTAGATATATCAGGAACAATCACTCCCATGAAAAAACAACAGGCTTTACTACAGATGCTATACGAGGCAAAACCCCCCGGGAGTTGGTGGGAGAAAAAACCGGTACTATTATTACTATGAACTACAGCCGCTGCGTCCAGGCCAAGGAGCCCATTTCTTATGAAGAAACCCTGAATCTGCCTACCGGAGAACTTACCTGGCTTACAACACTGACGCCTGTGTTTTCCCAGGGCCAAATAAAATATATAGTCGGTTCCAGCCAGGATATAACCCAATACAAACACATGGAGGAAACATTGCGAGTTTCTCAAGAGCACTACCGCCTCCTCGTAGATAATGCCAATGAAGCAATATTAATTGCTCAGGACGGTATGCATAAATTTGTCAACCCCATGGCTGTGCAACTGCTTGGTTATTCAGAACAAGAACTACTTTCCAAACCGATCGCTACTTTCTTTCATCCCGAGGATTGTGAAATGGTAAAGGAAAGACATTACAGAAGGCTGAAAGGTGAAAATGTTCCGCAAACATATACCTTCAGGATAGTTAGAAAAAACGGTCTTGTCAGATGGGTGGAAACTAACAATGTTTTAGTTGAATGGAAGGGGAAGCCAGCAGCCCTGGTTTTCTTGATGGATATCAGTGACCGAATGAAGGCAGAAAAAGCACTTCAACAAAGCGAAAAGAAATTCAGAGACCTGGTGGAACAAACTCCTGATTGGGTATGGGAAGTTGATAATCAAACCAAGGTATTCTCCTACGTTAGCCCGGGAGCAAAGAAACTGATAGGTTACGAAGTAGAAGAAGTCATGGGCAGGTCGCCCTTTGACTTTGTTATTCCGGAAGAAAGAGAAAAAACAAAACAAGTTTTTGTCAGTGCTGTGAGAAGGTTGGAACCTCTCAGGTTTTTGCAATATAACATGAGTCATAAGGACGGCCACACCATAGCTATAGAAACAAACGGGGTACCCGTTTTTGATGAGGATGGACATCTTCGGGCTTACCGGGGTATTAACAGGGATATTACTGAGCGCAAAATTTTGGAAGAAAAGCTTAGATATCTCAGCTTGCACGACCAACTGACCGGTCTTTACAGCCGTAATTTCTTCGATGAAGAAATGAAACGCCTATCATCAAGCAGGGCATATCCCATAACCATAATTTCTGCCGACCTGGACGATTTAAAGTTGGTAAATGATACTATGGGCCATGAAAGCGGAGATGAATTATTGAAGGCCTGCGCAAGGGTTCTGCAAAAAGCACTGCGCAGTTCAGATATTTTGGCTCGAATTGGAGGCGACGAATTTGCAGCCATCCTCCCCAGAACCAATTCAAAAACCGGTGAAAAGATAATTGACCGGATACGTTTCCAGATAGAACAGCACGGCCTTGAACAACAATGCCAGTTTCCGCTTAGTATCTCACTGGGCCTAGCAACAACAGAAAAACAAGGCAAAACATTAAAGGAAACATTAAAAGAAGCGGATGATCAAATGTATCAAAATAAGCTCCACAAGGGCGCCAGTACAAGATCGCGGATTATTCAATCTCTCATGGATACCCGGCAAGAAAGGGACTTCAGCGAAGAGGGAGAATAAAACCCGGAAAGAGACACTTCCAGAACTGCCTCAACAACCGATGACTTCCTCAAATGTTTAATGCCTACGATAGGCTTTCCGCTGCGGTATCTGAATTAATGATCAAGATCATGACTGTATTTTCGTATGCGGCACCTGTCCATCATGGTGTTCTAAAATAAGAATCGGGCAGTGTAAAATTTGCAGGAGTTTACCGGAGAGATAACGAAATATATCTCCCAGAAACCCGCACCGAAAGGATTTGAAAAAACCTTGAACATGATTAGAGATGAAAGCCTGGCCCCGGAAGGCCTGGAGAAGATTCGCTGGGTAAAAGAGCATATGCCTGTATTAAAAAATCTGGAAAGTACTTTGGGGAAAAGCAAGCCCTTGAGGGGTATCAACGTGGCCATCTGCTTGCACCTGGAGGCAAAAACAGCTTACATGGCCCTCGTTTTGAAAGAAGCAGGCGCTGGCGTAGTAATAACGGGGAGCAACCCCCTTTCAACCCAAGATTCCATAGCTGCAGGGCTGGCATCCCGGGGGGTCGAGGTGTATGCCCGTTATAACGCGACAGCTGAAGAGTACAAGGAGTATTTATATAAAACTGCCTCCTCTGCACCCGGGCTCGTTATAGATGATGGAGGGGACCTGGTATCTCTGCTGCACAAAAAGTTCCCGGAGCACCTTCCCAATGTTATCGGCGCAGCCGAGGAGACCACTACCGGCCTCATCAGAGCTCGTGCCATGGAAAAAGCCGGCGCCCTGGCCTTTCCCATAATGGCGGTCAACGATGCCCTTTGTAAATACCTCTTTGATAATCGTTATGGAACCGGGCAATCGGTTGTGGACGGTATAATGCGCTCCACAAACTTAATTATTGCCGGTAAAATAGTAGTTGTGATCGGATATGGATGGTGCGGAAAAGGGGTGGCCATGAGGGCAAACGGCATGGGGGCCAGGGTTATTGTCTGTGAGGTAGAAGAGATCAAGGCCCTGGAGGCACATATGGACGGGTATGAAGTGATGCCCTTAATCGACGCCGCTGCAGAAGGAGACATTTTTGTTACCGTTACCGGTTGTAGCAAAATACTGACTGAAGCACATTTTAAGGCCATGAAAGACCAGGTTATTCTTGCCAATGCCGGGCATTTTGATATCGAAATCGATAAAGAAGCCCTTGCTGCTATTACGGAAGGGCCGCGAAGGGTCAGAAAAGATGTGGATGCCTACATTTTCCCCGACGGTCGCAGAATCTACTTGTTGGGAGAAGGAAGGCTTGTCAACCTTGCAGCCGCTGACGGGCACCCCGCGGAAATAATGGATATGTCTTTTGCCCTGCAAGTTATGGCGCTTAAGTACCTGTCGGACAACGCAGGGGATTTGGAGAATATAGTGCATCCCGTCCCGGCGGAGCTCGATAAAGAGGTCGCTTCTTTGAAACTGCAAGGTCTTGGGATCAAAATCGACTCCTTAACCGAACAACAAAAAACTTACCTGGAAAGCTGGGAATTAGATTGAAATAACAGGAGGACTACAATGGAAGTAGAA
>SLJK01000141.1 GCA_007135125.1 Syntrophomonadaceae bacterium
AGCTGCACTCCTTGTATTCCTTACCCTTAATTGTATAAACACGCCGACCATCACATTCCGCTTTTGTATAATCACAAGATCGTATAGGAACGAATACATCATCCATCAGATCAGTAACCACTCGAATCCGGGAACGGGAAGGATTGATGTTGCTGTATTTCGGTATGGCGTGGAAAGCGGAGCAGGCCATCTCACAGGCACGACAACCATTACATTTGTCAAGATCCACTCTTATTCTGCCGACTTTTTTCTTTTCCAGTTCACCTTTCATATTTAACTACCCCCTTGCCTTTTCTTCTTCGCCTTTTCCTGCCCAAATATCACTGGGCGCAGGACTTTCATCGCCGCTCAGGATGCCTCTTTTTATAAAATCGTCGCTGACGTAATCCAGTTCCAGTTCATCCAGCGTTTCTTTGGTAGGAATTCCATCTTTCGTCCATCCCTTGAAAGCATAATAATCGTCCAACAGCTTCTGCTCAAATTCATGGTCTCTTACCGCCCAGTGGTCCTCAGGAGGCCTTTCGTCCTCTCTGCGTAACCCTCTTCTTACATTAAGGGCCCGGACCAGGGTACGGTTTCTTTGAAAAATTCTCCACAGTCCGTCCTTGTCAAGGTCCATGCCGGTGGCAAGCGAGATAATATAGGGCAAATTGTTGATATGATATATGACGCCCCCACCAAACTGGCCTCTGAAGGAGGACAGAAAACCGCAGATACCGATAGAATCATCGATAAAGTGCATCGCTTCGTTCCAGTCGGTTATGAGACAGGAAGCTTCGTTGGATATCTCGTTACGTTTCTCCCAATTCCTGAAAATCTCCTTGAATTTTTCATCAGGAACTGCAATCCATTTCTCAATAAATTCTTGCCTTTCCTCCGGGGTGGGTAAGGGATCCTGGGGGAAAGAACCTTCGATCTGGGTAATAGCCATCTTTTCACCGGTGGCTATCATAAGAAAATAGGGGGGATTCAGCTTACCCAGCTTGATGGGAATCTGTTCAAACTTTTTAGTCGTATTATGGTCATATGCTTCTGCGCCCTTGCCGATCTGGCGGGCCGCCCAGTAAACACCGTTGGCCAGGATATCACCAATTCCTTCCCGCCGCACAATTTTTTCCAGGAGGTAGTACAACCGCTCTCCATCGTCGGCAGGAAAGTCCGGCAAATCCTCGTCAGTTAAAATGCCGGCTTCATAAAGTTCAATGGCAAAAGCCATCACTTGCGGCGTTGAGTAAGAATCCACTCCGTACTCCTGGGCAAGGCCCAGGATGTCATAAGTAAAATCAAGTTCCTTAAAAGCCGCCATGTGGTAGGTATCTTTACCGTAACATTTATAGCCAAACCTTTTCCTGCCCGGCCAGGAAATAACGTTCATACACTTCTTTGTGCAGTTGTAACAGCCTGTCTGCCGGTCCAGGTGATCATATTTCCACCTTGTCCATCTATCCTCCAGTTCCTCGCTCCAAAAACCTTTCCTACGCACCCGGGCATTTCCCCAGGCGAAATTGTCATGATGGAAGCTGTCATCTTCGTCGACTGCCATCCAATCACCTACATCATCACTATCGGCAATTTTATCTCCGAATTCCAGGCATAGTTTGAAGAGCTCTTCCGGATGGGCAATGTTGAGGTCCTTTGTTCCACGAACAGCGATTGCTTTTAACCTTTTGTCGCCCATAACCGGGCCCGGGCCGCGAGCAGCGCTGGACCAACCATGTTCGATGCTGGCCGTATATACCCTGTTTTCACCGGCCAGGCCGATACCAGCCACCTGCGCATTCGGCTCATTCAATTCTTCTTTGATAAGCTCCGCAGCTTCTCGGGCGCCCTTCCCACTTAGATGGGTGGCATCACGTATCTCCACTTTATCATTATTTATCCACAAATACACCAGTTCGGGTGCCTTCCCGGTAATAACTATCCTATCATAACCGGCATACTTTAATTCTGGGCCAAAAAAGCCCCCCATCAAAGAATGTGCCAAAAAGTTTGTCTGGGGAGAAATAGTATTTACAGCGGTGCGGTTGGCACCGGGAACCGGCGTACCATGTAAAAGGCCGGCGCTGAATATCAAGACATTGTCAGGAGAAAAAGGTTCAACATCAGGCGGCACCCTATCCCACAGTATCTTCGCAGCAACACCCTGACCGCCGAGATAAAGCTCGGCCCAGCTTGGATCAGTCTCTACTTTTTCAATATTTCCTCGTGATAAATCAACTTCCAAATTGAAACCCGTCTCTGCGTACCTCATTTTTCAACACCTCTTAGGTATGTTTTTACCATTTACAGCTATTCTCAAAACAAAAAAACAAACTATTATCCGCTTGCTCATTTTTTTAATCATGCAAGGACAACTACACCTGTCACCGCCGGAAACTGCTTGTAAAATATCTTAATATTGTTTGGAGAAATACCTTACAATACCCCGGCAATTTTCGGTTTTTTAAGACCAGTAACCCCAGGTATATCGTCAGATTATTAGTGACCTCACCTCCAAAACCATATCTATTATTTTGATACGCTTAAACATATTTCTATCAACAGGACACCCAATATTTAGCTTTGAAGATACCCCTGCTGTAAAATGTATTATCAAAGAGAAAACTTTATACCCAATTATTAAAGAAATTTTGAAAAGTAAAAGGGTATACTGGAACTATCTCCAACCTACCGTTTGTTTTATTATAATCTACATAACTATTTACTGTCAATACTCAACGCTATAAACAGCAAAAATCATCTTCGTGGCAAAAAATTAACCGTAATATGGAAGGCATCAGGCAGTAACTTGAAAATACGCAGTGGCCGAAAAAAGACCTAAAAAAACTTAAGAATACAGAACTTTTAGGACTGAAATGTGTATCAAAACCAGAAGCCGAAAAAGAGAGTCTGTCAAAAGCTGGTTAAAGCGACGACAATACTATCATCAAAAAAACAAACCCCTGGATGAGAGGGAGGCGTTGAAGGCTAGTTTAGCCATCCTAAACCGCAAACACAACTATTATGATGGGGAGGTATTGCTCTTCCTATACGTCAGAATCCCTCTCCTCACAGGCCCACTTCCTCCAATTTTTCCCGGACCGGTTGAATGAAAAGCCAGAGCGTCTTGAACGTCCTGGCTAGAACTGCTTAATATTATGATACATTCAAAGGGACCGATGCCCTGCAGGCTTAAGTTTCATAAGGAGGCGAGGCAGCTATTAAAGATTCGGTGAATCCATATGCTGCCTGTAAAGCCGATGTCGGGCAAAGTGGAAAACATTCCTTGCAATCCCAGCATTCTTTGGCAGCTATCTCAGGTATAAAGTTTATCTCTCGCTTTGCTCCCCTATTGATAAAACCAACGGCACTCAACTTCTTCACTTCCGCACAGTACCTTACGCACAGACCACAGTGAATACAGAAAGAAGCCTCTTTCTCGAAGCGGTCTTTATCTGCGCCGTACTCCCTGGCTAATTCTATTAGCTGCTCAGATTCCGGGGCACGGGACATCAGCAGCTGTATAATCATTTTGCGAATTCTATCAACCTTCTCCGACCGGGTTCTTACAACCAGGTCTTCTTCAACCGGGTAAACGCAGGCCACCACAAGCTTGGTGCGCCCCTTTGCTTCTGCTTCCACCGTACAAACCCGGCAACCCCCATAAGGTTCTAACTGCTCATGGTGACAGAGTGTGGGAATTTTTATGCCTATGGTTTGTGCTGCCTCCAAAACAGTCATGCCTTCATTTGCCTCAACTTCAATGCCATCGATATTTAAACTGATTTTACTCATTATTCTTTACTCCCTTTTTTAGCTATAATTCTTTCTTCTTCAGGGATAGGAGGGGGAACAGGTTCCCCGGAGATCTTTTGCACCGCGCGGAAACGAGTAGGGCAAACTTCAAAACAGGTATCGCATTTGGTGCATTTTTCCTGGTCTATGACATGGATGGTCTTCTTTGCACCAATAATAGCATCGGAAGGGCACTTCTTCAGACAGGTCATGCAGGCCGAACATTTCTCCGGGTCAATATAGTACGAAATGAGCTCCTTGCAGTACAGAGAAGGACAGCGCTTCTCCTTGATATGAGCCTCATACTCATCCCGAAAATATTCCAGGGTGCTCAGGAACGGGTTAGGAGCAGTCTGGCCCAGGGCGCAAAGTGCTGCTTCTTTAGCTACTTCGGCTAATTCCTCCAGTAGCTCTATATCGCCTTCATCTCCCTTTCCTTCAGTAATCCTGGTCAGGATCTTGAGCATCTGCCTGACACCCTCACGACATGGGACACATTTGCCGCACGACTCATCGGTTAAAAAGTCGAGAAAATACCTGGCGACATCCACCATGCAGGTATCTTCATCCATGGCAATCATCCCGCCGGAACCCATCATAGAGCCGGCCTTGGTGAGTTCATCAAAGCCGACTTCCAGATCCAGCTTATTTTCAGGAAGACAACCGCCGGAGGGGCCGCCGGTCTGCACCGCTTTAAACTTTTTATTCCCGGGAATCCCGCCGCCAATCTTGTAGATAACGTCTCTCAAGGTCATCCCCATGGGGACTTCCACCAGGCCGGTATTGACGATTTTCCCTACCAGCGAAAAAATCTTGGTGCCTTTGCTTCCTTCAGTCCCCATTTCGGTAAACCAATCAGCACCTTTGTTGATAATAAGGGGCACATTTGCCCAGGTTTCCACGTTATTCAATACGGTAGGCCTGTCCCAAAGACCTTTAATGTTGGAACGGATATACTTGGGCCTGGGTTCTCCGGCCTTCCCTTCCAGGGCCGTCATTAGTGCGCTGGATTCACCGCAGACAAAAGCACCGGCACCCTGGTGCACCTTAACTGTAAAATTGAAACCGCTGCCCAGGATATTTTCTCCAAGCAAACCGAGTTCTTCCGCTTGCTGTATGGCAATATGCACGTTCTCTACAGCCAGGGGATATTCCTGGCGCACATAAATGTAACCTTCTTGGGCGCCGATGGTATAAGCGCCGATAGCAAGGCCCTCCAGAACAGAGTGAGGGTTTCCCTCGAGAATGCTTCTATCCATATATGCCCCGGGGTCACCTTCATCGGCGTTGACGATCACGTATTTGATATCGTCCGGGGCATTGCGGGATCCTTCCCATTTTATCCCGGCGGGGAAACCACCCCCACCACGCCCCCGGAGATTCGCCTTTTTTACTTCCTCCAAAACCTCTTCGGGGGTCATCTCCGCAAGTACTTTAGACAGGGCGGCATAGCCGTCAAGGGCAAGGTAGTCCTCTATATTTTTGGGATCAATACTAATGTTGGAACCAAAAATAAGGCGCTGCTGGTTCTTGTAAAAGGGAATATCAGACTCAGTTTTGATTTCTTCCTCGCTACTGGGGTCTGTATATAGTAAACGTTCTATGACCCGGTTCTCCTTGATAGTCTCGGAAATAATTTCAGGGACGTCTTCGGGCTGTATTTGCAGGTAACATATCTCTTCCGGATGGATAACGATGATGGGGCCTCGCTCACAGAAGCCGTGGCAGCCGGTCTTCCTGAATTCAACCTTATCACTTAAATCCTGTTTTTGAATTTCTTCTTCGATGCTCGCGGCAACCAACTTGCTGCCAGTGGCATGGCAAGCCGAACCGGAACAAAGTGTAATAGTGCGCTTATCAGGGTCTCTTTTGGATAAGATGTCCTTTCTGAGTTCTTCTAATGCAGCAGGTGATTCTAACCGTGGCATAATCTTCCCTCACAATCTTCCCTCATTCGTATTTTTGTAACGCCTCAGCTGTTTCGGCAGGTGATATCTTGCCGTGGATCTGCCCATCTACTTCCATCACCGGACCCAGGGCACAGCAGCCAAGGCAGTTAACGGTCTCCAGGCTAAACTTCAAATCC
>SLJK01000156.1 GCA_007135125.1 Syntrophomonadaceae bacterium
AAGAGTTCTGGGAAGCGCTGAAGGCCGGAAAATCAGGAATCAGGCGTATTACTCGCTTTGATAATTCGCAATATCCTGCACAAATAGGAGGAGAGATACCGCGAGAATGGTTGGCTGAGCGAGAGACTTTTTCTGAGTCCGGCAGTAGGTCCTGGAGTTCCCATTTACTAATTCACGCCGCACGTCTGGCCCTGGAAGACGCAGGGTTGAGTAAAGATGAATTCCGCAGCTATGAACCAGCCATCTGGGCCGGAGTCAGTACCAATGATGCGGAGATGGTGGAGAGAGAGCTTGACTCTTTCAGGGCTTCTTCCGTGGCCCGGTCTTACCTGCTTGGTTCATCTCCTCATGCCGCTGCCAGTGAAATAGCTTCCGAGTTAAAGTGTTCGGGGAAAGTAGTTACTTTTTCGACAGGTTGTTCCTCGGGCATAGTCAGCATTGCTTATGCAGCTGAGGCCATCCGAAACGGAGAGGTGCCTATTGCTCTTGCAGGTGGAGGAGACGGCCCGCTAACCCCTTTTGTGATGGCATCGTTTTTTGAGGCAGGAATGATCCCATTTTTTTCTGGTGAAACTGGAGATGAACCGGCTTGCTACAGTAGGCCCTTTGACATGAACCGGCAAGGTGGGATAATGGCCGAGGGCGCTGGTATGTTAGTCTTAGAGAGTTCTGAATTAGCTAGGAGGCGCGGAACTTTTAACGGTGTGGCCCTTTGTGGATGGGGTATTTCCAATGCCTCTTCCGAAAGAGGCATACAAAAAGCCCTTGTCATTTCTATGAAGGATGCTTTAAAAATGGCACAACTCACTCCAGACATGATTGACCATATCTCAGCCCATGCGCCAGGTGCAAAATTTATTGATGCAGTTGAAACTTTTGCCATCAAAGAAGTATTCGGGGGTCATGCTTATAATATACCTGTTAGTTCAATAAAATCTATGATCGGTAATCCCTTAGCTGGAGCAGGTCCCTTGCAATTAATCGCAGCTGTACAGAGTATAGTTCATAAATATGTTCCCCCAACTATAAATTACCAAAACCACGACCCGAAATGTGATCTTGATTGTACTCCTAATAAAGGGCATAGCTGCAGGATCCAAAGAGTTTTGATAAATACAAAAGGCATTGGGGGCAGTGTTGTCTCAATGGTAATTAGCGAGATTAAATGATGGTGAAGATGATATGAATGAATCTCTTATTATTAAATTTCTATTAGGCTTGACCTCCGTAGCTTACCTTACAATGGGTATTCTTTTGTTTGTCAAAGCATTCCGCCCTTTGCAAGGTCGCATGGCTCTAGGTCTATCTATAAATGCTAGCTTGTGGAGCTTTGCCGGCTTGATGGTTATATCTGTTAGTTCTTATGATGATATTCTTTTTTGGATTCGATTTGCCTTCGCGGTTGTGGCTTTTATTCCTTCTTTTATTTATGCTCTTGCATGCACCTTTCAGGAGGAGGAAAGAATATATCCCTATAAAAGGTTAAGAGTGTTTTTTGTACTGAGCTTTCTGGTAGCTGGGTTATCTTTGTTTACTCCTGCCATAATTCAAAGTTTGGCAGGACCTTTAGAAGAGAAGAATATAGTTTACGGGGCGTTATTTCCATTATATCTCGTTTTTATTGTAGGACTTATTGCTACCGTTTTGTACATAATCCTAAAACAGATACGTTCATCTAGGGGGCAGGTTCGCAATCAACTTCGTTATTTTTTCGGGGGTATTATTTTAGCTTTTCTTATGGGAACTATTTTAAACATTTTTCTGCCGATGGTTGGATTTGCAACCGTAGAAATGCGAACTATAGGTCCATTAGCTCCTTTCATAAGTATCATTGCCACAACGGTAGCTATCTTAAAGTACCGCCTTATGGATATTCACATGGCCCTGCGTAAGTTTATTGCTTACGCTGCTGCCATTATTGTTCTAGCTGTTATTTTTATCTTGCCCATTTTTGCACTGGAAAGAACTGTTGGTATGTCTGTGGAAGATAGTAGTGTTAATTATATTTATCTTATAATTGTTGTTGTTTTGGTAGCTATGTTTTTTCAGCCGCTGCACGGCAGAGTACAGTCTTTTGTAGATCGCTATTTTTATGGTGGGGTTTATGACTATTTTAAGATTCTAAGAGAAGCAAACAGCTCTATGGTTTCCATTTTAAACAGGGAAAAACTTTTTGAATTTTTAGCAAGTAAAGTAGTCGATGCCATATATAGCGAAGGCGCTGTTTTTTATTTACAAGAAACTGGAGGTAATTTTGTACCCGTAACTGAGAAAAATTTGGAGAACTCTACTTTTAGAAGCAAGAAACCCATACTTGAACCTAAAAACCCTCTCCTTCAGTACCTGGCAATAGAAGGAGAAATTTTATTAAAGCAGGATTTAAGAGGTTTGCCCCAGGGGTGGCGTATGCTTTTAGAAAAAGAAATGGAAATACTGGAGGCGGAGCTTGCTGCACCGCTTTTTATGGAGAACAAGCTGAGCGGGGTTTTTATTCTTGGCCATAAGCACTCCGGCGAACTCTATACTAACGAAGATGAAAAACTCCTTTATGCCTTGCTTTCTCAGGCTGCAATATCTTTAAAAAATGCCAGTCTATACCAGGAAGTACTGGATGTGAAACAACACCTGGAAAACGTTCTGGAAAACATGGGTAACGGATTAATTGCTGTAGACGGCAAAGGAAGGATTACTACTTTCAACAGTGCCGCAGAGCGTATAACAGGGCTCAAAACTGAAGATGTGCTGGGGAGCGTGGCTTCCGAAGTTTTGGATAGCAGGCTGGACAAGCTTTTAATGGAAACAATAAAAAAAATTAGGTCTTTTAAAAATGTGGAACTCTCGTTTTCCAAAGGTGAGTCAATTAATTATTATTCCTGCAGCACTACTATTGAACGCCCCGAGGCAGGAGAAACGGGGGCTATTCTCGTAATTAGTGATATAACCACAATAAAAGAATTGGAGAAGGAAAAAAGTCATGCTCAGAGGTTAGCTTCCCTGGGAGAAGTTGCGGCAGGAATGGCCCATGAGATTAAAAATCCCCTGGTTTCCATTAAAACATTCGCAGAGTTATTGCCCCAAAAATATAATAATCCTGAGTTTCGCAATGTTTTTTCTGGTATTGTAATTCAGGAGATAGAACGTATTAATAATTTGTTGCTGGAGTTGCTTAATTTTACCAGGGATAGCCAGGTTACCTTGCAAGAGGTTGATATGTGTGATCTGCTTGACGAGACGCTGCTCATGTTACATCCAAGGGTGTCTGAACAAAGTATAAATATTGTTAAACAATACGAAACTTCCCCTTTCCCGGTGAAGGTAGACCGAAACCAGATAAAACAAGCACTTTTTAATATCTGCCTTAATGGAATACAGGCTATGCCGGAGGGCGGGGAGCTTAAAGTGAATTTGCAGAAAATGGATATAAATTTTCGGAAAGAAGAAGAGCTGTTGGAAGGTGATAAAACTATAATAACTATAAGTGATACCGGAGGAGGAATTCCCCAGGAAATAAAAGAAAAGGTATTTGATCCTTTTTTTACAACAAAGGATGACGGAGTTGGAATAGGATTGAGTATTAGTCACAAGATTCTTCAGGCTCATGGTGGTAATATTAATTTGAACAGTAATGGAGCAGGAACTACTTTTGAGATCAGTATTCCAGTAAGTGGTTAAATTAAAGGTTGCAATAGGGGATAAAGTTCACTCTTCCAATCATCACAATTTTTGGGTGAGAAAGGTGTAAGGCCATTGAAATTTATAGTCCTGGTTTCGACTGCGGATAGTTCTATGAAAACTATTAAGAATTTCGTTCCTCCTGATTTCACACTTTTAGAATGTGAAATAGAGAAGACGGCAGAGGTATTAAATAATCTAATGTCTGCAATTATTTTGGTCGACCTGACTTCTCCTCATGTTTTTTCACGGTTTGAAGAAATTACCAGCCCCAGAGGATCCTTTACATATATTGGGCTTGCTTCTACTGAAAGTGAGGCCAGGCCTGCTGCCCATTTACTTTATGACTTTATTTTTGAGCCTTTTAGTTCCTGGAAGGTAGAGCGGCAGATCCAGAAAGCCTGGGAACACAGTGAGCTTCTGGCTGATCGAAAGCTTTCCCCAAGCAAAGAAGAAGGCCATGTAGCCGGGGTTAAATACTCACAGGAACCTTCCAGGCAGATAGAGCATGTTTTAAGGGAGTTTTCCAGGGCCTTATCAAGCAATTTTAGCCGTGAGAGGCTTCTGGAAATGTTTCTAGACACGGTAGGGGAGTTTGTCCCTGTGGGTAAGCTTTCAGTGCTGCTGCAGGATAACAAGACAAAAGATTATGTGATGGCAGCCTGTAAGGGGATAGACCCGGAAATTTGCAGTAATCTTCTCTTCAAAAGCGGGGGAGGAATAATTGCCTGGCTCCAGGAGGAGGGCCGCATTTTACTCCCGGAAGATCTGCTTTCTGATAGCAGGTGGATTGCTTCAGCTTTGCAAGAGATGAAGCTTTTGCAGGCGCAGATCTGTATACCTTTGCAAGCCAAGGGGCGCCTGGTGGGAGTTTTAAACCTGGGCCCCAAAATTACAGGTGCAAGCTTCTATGAAGATGAATTAGAGATGCTCTATATTATTTCTGGTAATGTAGCCATGGCTCTTTTGGATATTGATCTTCATCACCAGCTATGTTACCAAAAAATTTACATGGAGAGCATTCTTATACATATGAACAGTGGAGTTGCAGCCATCGATTTGGAAGAAAAAATTACCACTTATAACACTCGTGCTGCCGAAATACTTGGCATTGAAAACGGCAAAGTGTTACAAAAAGACCTCCGGTCATTACCAAGCCCGCTGGGCGATCTCCTCTACGAAACGCTTAAAGGTGGTAAGTGTTATCAAAAAGAAGAAATCGAGCTGGCCTGGAAACATGTTCCACTGGAAATTAGCACATACAGGTTGACAGGAGACAATGGCGAGGTTTTGGGTAGCGGCATGATTTTTGAGGATATTTCGGAACGCAAACAACTTGAAAAAGAACGCCGCAAAACCGACCAGCTTGATGTGCTTAATCGCTTTGTAGGTCAGCTTGCCCATGAGATCAAAAACCCGATGGTTGCCATTCAGACTTTTTCCGAGCTTCTGAAGGAAAAATACGAAGATCATTCATTCAGGGATTCTTTTGCCCGAACCGTGCGGCAGGAGGTAAAGAGGTTAAATGAACTTGTGGAACAACTTATTGCCTTTTCTTCTTCCATCTCCTATAAATTTAGCACCGAGGATCTTTATGAAATAGTAGATCGGGGCCTGCTTAATATAAACGAACAGGGGAGTGGGGAAGGGGTTTCTATAGATTTTTCTTATAGTGACGAACCGTTAAAGATAAAGGCAGATAAAAATCTTCTTTCAAAAGCCTTTGCTTATCTGTTGTTGAATACTTTGCAGGTTTTCAGTCAAGGAGGAGAATTGTATATCAGCTCAAAATATGATGACTCCCTCTTCGAAAATGGGGGAGTGCGGCTCTATTTTTGGGATTCCCAGACCAAGTCAGAAAAACTTAATTTGGAAAAGATGTTTGACCCCCTGCAAATACAGCAGGACAACAGTATTTTGCTGGGTCTTCCGGTAAGTAAAAAAATAATTGAAGATCACGGCGGGAAAGTGAACAGCCTTGCCCAAGGAAAAGGTGATCTTAAACTTGAGGTAATTTTGCCCGTACTTTCAAGATAGGGGGAGGAACTATAATATGGAAAATAGGATGAAAAGAAAGGTTCTCGTGGTGGACGATGAACTGGGCCCAAGGGAAGCGTTAAGAATGATTCTTGGTGAGGATTATGATGTTTCCGTAGCTTCTGGCGGCCTGGAAGCTAGAGACAACTTTTTAAATAAAGAATACGATCTTATGATAATGGATATAAAAATGCCGGATATTAACGGGATCGATCTGTTAACAGAAGTCAAAACGAAATCTCCTGAAACAGAAGTAATAATGATCACTGCTTATGCTTCTGTGGATACCGCTACTGATGCTTTGAGAATGGGCGCTTTAGACTATATCATTAAGCCTTTTGATACTTCATCTGTATTGGAAGCTGTACAAAAAGGTCTTTCGCGCAGGGATGATTCGCTATCCATTAAAACAAGGCTTCAAGAATTGCAGATTGCTAATAAAGTACTGGAAGAAAGAATAGACGATGCTTTTAAAAATATTCAAAGCCATTTTCAGGAAACGGTGGATTCTCTAGTGGAAGCTGTAGATGCCAAGGATTCATATACTAAAGGGCATTTAAAGAGGATGTCTAAATTTGCTTTACTGTTAGGAAAAGAAGCCAATTTGTCGCAGGAGGAATTGGGATTAATACAGCATGCCGCAGTCCTCCATGATATTGGTAAAATTGGTGTTCCTGAGGCTATTTTGTTAAAAAAAGATACCCTAAGCAGGGAAGAGTTTGAAATAATTAAAAAGCACCCTGTGATAGGCGCCCGGATTATTTCCCCCGTTCAATCGTTTAAAGAAGTAGTTCCCCTGGTTTTATATCACCATGAACGGTTCGACGGCACAGGGTACCCTGATGGGCTGAAGGGAAACCGTATACCGTTAGGTGCCAGAATAATAGGTATAGCTGATGCGATAGATGCTATGCTTACAGAACGTCCTTATGCACGGGCCAAAACGGTTGATGAGGTTCGAAAAGAGTTGCAACAGTTTGCCGGGATACAGTTTGATCCTCAACTTGTTAAGATCATTATTTCAAAAGATTTACTTGCCCTGTATACTTTCCAGTAAACCTTCGCCATATTATTATAAGCGCGGTAACCTCTTAAATGTATTGCCCGATCGCACTGCCATAAGGGGTTTATTTGTGGATTATTATATTTCATGCAGATTATGGTAGACAGTATATAAATATCTATTGGGCCGGGTTGACATTCCCCGGTCTTTTATGTATGATTTATGCAAGGATTACCAAGTTTCTGAATATATAAAAATTTCTGTTCTGACGGAGGTTCGTGGTTATACAGCCAACCTTTTATGGTAAAGAGAGAGGTGATTATGTGGGGCCGTCCTTTGAAGATAATAACGAAAAAGTCACCTGGGATTTTGATAGCGTGAAAAAACGTTACAAAGAAGTGGAATCTGCTTTAGAAAACTCCTTTGACGGAGTAATGATTACCAATAGTAAGGGAACCGGAATGAGGGTAAATCCAGCCTTGGTTAGGGTAACCGGGTTGGATGAGAAGCATTTCGTTGGCAAAAAGATCGATCGCTTAACTAAAGAAGGAATTTTTGCTTACGAGCCCATTACCATAAGAGCTCTCCGGGAAAAACGAATTGTGACTGGTGTGCAGGAGATAAGCACAGGCAAAGCTGTTACAGTGACTGGCGTGCCAGTTATGGATGATAACAAAAAGACGATAAGGGTGATTACTAATGTTCGAGATCTGGTGGAGTTGAACCATCTCAAAGAAGATATGCGTAGGTCTCAAGAACTGTTACAGCGATACCAATCGGAGCTGGCGGCTCTTCGCTTTGAGCTGATGAAATCACAGCATATTATTGCCCAGAGTGATGAGATGTTGGGTGTAATGGAGTCCGCTTTTCATGTGGCCAACTCTGATGTTAACGTTCTTATATTGGGTGAATCTGGGGTTGGAAAGGACATTATTGCCCGTCTTATTCATGAGAATAGCCAGAGAGAAGAAAAGGGAGGTTTTATTAAGGTTAACTGTAGTGCCATACCCAGAGAGTTGATGGAATCAGAATTTTTTGGTTATGAAAGAGGAGCTTTCACCGGTGCTCGCAAAGAAGGCAAAAGAGGTTTCTTTGAGCTTGCCGATGGAGGAACACTATTTCTTGACGAAATTGCCGATCTTCCCCTCGAGTTACAGGGTAAATTTTTATCTGTGCTGGAGGACAAAGAAGTTGTTCGTCTGGGCAGTGAGAAACCTGTTAAAGTGGATGTGCGTATAGTAGCAGCAACCAACAAAAATCTTGAAGGTATGGTGGGGGAAAACAGTTTTAGGAAAGATCTTTTTTATCGCTTAAATGTAGTTCCCATCACAGTTCCACCTCTACGGGAAAGAAAAGAGGACGTATCGGCTTTGTTGGCGCATTACCTGGCGAAGTTTAACGAGAAATATAATGTCCATAAATCCTATTCCCGCGAAGTATTACAGATTTTGATGGGTTACAGTTGGCCAGGCAATGTGCGTGAGCTCATTAATTTGGTGGAGAGAATGGTGATTACCACCAGGGAGCGGGTTGTTCAACCAGAGCATCTTCCCCGGGGTATGATTTCTCTCTCCAGTAATTGCCCGCCTTCTGCAGTTACAATAATGGAAACAGATTATTTGCGCGAGCAGTTGCATTCCAAGAATATGAAAGAGATTCTTGATGAGGTGGAGAAAAAAATTGTACTCCTGGCTTTTAAAGAACATAAAAGTTCGCGTAAAGTTGGAGAGGTTCTTGGTATTTCTCACTCTGCGGTGATAAATAAGCTTCGCAAGCATAAGATAATGTCATAAATTTGTGGGTGTAAAATAATCCTTACAGCGTTTGTAAAAAAAATTTTACAGCTGTTTTAATATTAAATATTCCAGTGGTCCAGGTATAAGTATGAAGCCTGGACTTTTCTATAGTCTGCATGAATTACAAAATATTTATATTCTTGGCATAGTTTTTGCAATATAATACATGCAAGAAATTATTTCTATAAAGTATACCCTTAGAGGAGATGATTTTTGTGGAACCACACAAATTTTGCGAGGCTTTAAAGAATTATATCAATATTCAAACTCCTCCCCTGGCAGTTAAAATGGTCAGCGGTGATAGTGAACTGCCCGAAAAAGCAAAAGTGCCCTCCAAACATTTTAAAAACCGTCTAACTATTTGCCAGGCTTTTAACATGGCTCGTTACAATGGTTTAAGCATTGCTCTGGGCCGAGATGACCAGTCCTGTCCCGTGGGTTCTGTCATATTAGGTTTCCGAGAACCTGTCTCCTATTATACTGAAGGAAATATGGTTGCCGGAATGTATGCAGCCAGTAAAGAAATCGGTGCCTTGATGGAAAAGGATTTGCAGTGTTTTCCTCCCGGTAAGTACAGTCATTTGTTAGTAGCTCCTCTAGACCGTGCAGCTTTTGAGCCGGATCTTATCAATATCTATTGTAATCCTGCCCAGCTGATGAGGTTGGTCCAGGGAGCCAGGTACAATAACGGACAAATAATTTCCTCCAGTTTTACTGGACGGGCAGAATGCTCCCATGCCATTGTGCCCACAATTGAATTTGGACAATACCAGGTCGTCCTGCCCAGTAACGGAGAACGAGTTTTTGCCCATACCCAGGATTTCGAAATGTCATTTGCTGTCCCACTAGCCGAAGCGGACGACCTGGTTGCTGGCTTGGAGGAGAGTCATAAGAATGGTATTCGGTACCCTATTCCTTTCTTTGTAAACTATAAAGCAAGTTTCCCTCCTAAACTTACCAAAATTGAGGAAGTCTGGAACGAAGGAGAATAAATTTTAACGAGGTTTTTGGGTTTATTAATAAGTAATTAGAACGTATTATGTTGTAATAATGAGATGCTACTTTATTATTGAGAAATCTTTAAAGAGGGGGTGTTTGGAAGCTTACTCAAGCAGTTAATATTAGATTATTAAACTTTAAGGGAGGTTTAACTCACCATGAAAAAGCGTAGCCTGTTAAAATTGTTAAGTGGAGTGTTGATGTTGGCGTTAGTATTTGTTGTGTTAGGTGGATGTGCGCCGGAGGAAGTTGATCCTGATGCGCCACCGGACGAGGCAGAGCCCCAAGAAATTGATGCCGATGCTATTCTTATCGGTGCTGCCCTTCCCACCGGTTTTCTTTATGGTTGGGCTCCGGAGCGGGGCATAGAACTTGCCGTAGAGGAGATAAATGAAGCTGGTGGTGTTGACGTAGGTGGAGAGATGCGGCCTTTGGAACTGCGGGTGGTGGATACACGCGACCTTGAGCCCGGGGTGCCGGTAAGTGATGCTCTTATGGCGGTAGAAAGGTTGCTTGAGGATTATGAAGCGGACTTTATGATCGGCGGGCCTGCTCGTTCGGAGGCAGCCATGGCAGCAATGGATCTGCTTAGCAGGCATGAAACGGTAAGCATTTTTTCGACCGGGTTTTTGACACCAAGATTTCAGGAAATGGTGGCAGAGGACTATGAGACCCATAAATATTCTTTTAGGATCCATGGTTCTGTTCAACCTATGATAGGGGAAATGTTGGCCCTCTTCGATTACCTGGAGGAGGAACACGGTCTGAATAAAGTTGCTGTCATGGTGCAGGATGTGGCGCATGCTCGCGCCGGGGGTGAGATAATGGCAGAACAGCTGGAAAACAAGGGGTGGGGTGTTACCGGTCCCGAAGTTTATCCTACGGGGACTACGGACTATTCTGATGGCCTTTTCAGAGCTCGTGATTTTGGTGCCCAGGCGCTTTTTATCTGGATGGACCACCCGGAAACTTCTATCCTTTTGAGGCAATGGCATGACATGGAGATTCCTGCTCTACCTCTGGGCTTTATCTCTGCTGCTGAACAACCTGGTTTCTGGGAGGCTACTGATGGTCTTGGTGAGTTTACTGTGGCTCACCTGGTGAATTCCGCCAATGCACCTGGCGAGGTCACACCTTTAACCATGGACTTTGTAAGAGCTTACGAGGAAAAATGGGGGCTGGAGCCTGAAGGTCTTGGAACTTCTTCCAGTTACCAGGCTGTATACACGCTGGTTGATGCCATCGAAAGGGCTGGGACCATCGACTCTGATGCTGTTATTACTGCTTTGGAAGAGACAGATATGGAAGGCGTTTATGGAAGAATCATGTTTGATGAAAATCACCAGATTATTCCTGCCTTAGTTCCTGAGGAAGGCGCGGTTCCGCAGATTATTCAGTGGCAGGACGGAGCGAGGGAAACTGTTTTCCCGCCGGCAATAACTACCTCTGAGCTACAATTGCCGCCGTGGATGGATTAAATATTATCTGTTTTTCAAGGAAGAGGTAAGCTCGGAATTATGGTGAGCAGTGTGAAAAATGGCGGTCCGATATAGTTCTCTGAATCGATGCGACAAATATAAACTTGGAAATACCTTATATATTCGGGCCGCCTCCAGTAAAAGTATACTTTTTAGCATGAGTAACAACAAACAGAGAATTTAGAATCTCTATCGCAGAAATGTTTAGAGCATTGACTGAACTGCAGGAAAGGAGGTCTTTGCCAGGTGGAACTTCTCATTTATGGAATTGTGAACAGTATGAGCCTCATTTTGATGACTATCGGTTTTGCACTGGCCTATGGAGTTAGTAGAATACCTAATTTTTCCCACGGTGCCCTCTATATTCTTACCGGGTACATGGCCTATGTATTTTTTGCTATGCTGGGGTTGCCTTATTTTCTGGCTATCTTGCTTGCCCTTCTTTTTATTGGACTTGTAGGAGCTGCTTTATATCAATTTATTCTGATTCACCTACGCGGCATGCCTATTTCGGAGATTATCGCTTCTTTTGGTGTTGGCCTGGCTATTCTGGAATTTTTACGCTGGGCCGGTTTGCGGGGAATGGCGATTACGATTCCTCCGTTTATCAGGGGAACTACAACTGTGTTTGGAGTCATACTTGATTATCAGCGTATTATTATTATCTTGGGAGGAATTGGTATACTGTTTTTTCTATATTTCTTTACCAGTTATACCAAGACAGGTTTGGCTTTTAAGGCAATTGCCCAAAACGAGCGTGCCGCCCTGGCTCTGGGGATAGATTCCGACAGGGCTGCTGTTTTAGCAGTGTCCATGGGAGCTGTCTTAGCCGGTCTTGGCGGAGTGTTTTTGCTTCCCCTGGGCAATATTACAGTGGAGATGGGTTACGAAGTGCTGATTTTTGCTCTTGCGGTGAGTATTGTGGGGGGGATAGGAAGCTGGAAAGGCGTTGTGTACGCTTCCTTTTTGATAGGGTTTGCCCAGATTCTTACTGTGCGCTATATTGCATCGCACTGGCACTTTGTAGTTGCCTTGCTGCTAATCATTATTGTTCTTATCGTAAAACCTTCCGGTTTATATGGAAAACAAAAGGAACTTGAAGAGAGGGTGTGATTTGATGCCAGAATTACGTAAGGAGAGGTTAGATCGAGGAGTCAAGGTCAGGGCGGAATCAATTTATGCCATCTCTTCTATGAAAGAAATAATGTTCTTAATTGGTCCAGGACTGGTGTTAGTGATCCTACTGCTGATTTTGCCAGTGTCTCTACCATCTTTTTGGCAGAGGATAATGGCCCTAACTGGTGTTTATGTTCTTCTCTCAATCGGGTTTGGTTTTCTGGCCAGCTATGTAGGCCTGGTTAGCCTGGGGGGAGCACTCTTTGTAGGTATGGGAGGCTATATCTCCGGGCTGCTCAACTCCGTTGGTGTTCCCATGTTCCTGTCCATACCGGTTGCGACGATAGCAGGAGCACTGATTTGTACACTTGTTCTGCTACCTGTACTTCCGCTGCGGGGGGTTTACTTTGCCATTGTAAGTTTTGTCTATCCTCTTTTCGCAGCCCGGCTTATTGCAGCCCTGGGGATTTTTGGAGGAACAGACGGGATAGCAGGCTTGGATGTTATGCCCAACGTATATGTGCTGCTTTACGTGATGGTAGCTGTGGTGATAGTGGTTATGTTCGGGATGTCCCGTCTTGTTAATTATGAAGATTTAGGACTGGTATTGCGTGGAGTAAAAGATAACGAGCAGGCTATCAAAGCTTCAGGTTTAAACCTGACCTGGTACAAGGCTCAGGCCGTATTTATTGCAGCGGCTATGGGCTGTTTTGGTGGTGCGTACCTGACCCACCTTTACGGTTGGGTGGGCATGTCACTCTTTGCTACTGACTTCTCCATTCTCCCACTTGCAGCTACAGTTGTAGGTGGTACTGGTACCATCTACGGGCCTGTAATAGGGGCTATGCTCCTAGTACCCATCTCGGAGGCACTACGTCCTTTTGGGACACTAAGGATCGTTTTCTACGCCGTAATTCTGGTTTTTTTCGTAGTCTTCTTTTCGGAAGGGATTTTGGATTACCTGAAGAGAAAGTACGAGCAATTTGAACACTGGGTGAGGGTGTGAACCATGACTAATGATGATATTATTCTGCGTGTAGATAACTTGGAGAAAGCATTCGGTGGTGTAAAGGCTGTAGACAAGGTTAGTTTTGACCTTAAAAAAGGAGGGGTATTGGGGGTTATCGGGCCTAATGGTTCCGGTAAAACAACGTTGATTAATCTAATCACCGGTTTTATAGCAAAAGATGGCGGAAAAGTTTTCTTTAAGGATAAAGACATCAGCAAATGGCAACCTCACAAGATCGCTGACTTCGGGTTGGCCAGGACTTTCCAGGTAATGCGGCCTTATGCTACCCTGGCAGCTTATAAAAATATTATTCCACCGCTTTACTCTCCCCGCGCGAAAAGAACCGCAAAGGGTAAACTCGGTGACCGTTCAGCGGTAGCTGTGGATATACTTGAAGAGGTAGGCTTCGAACGTGATGCCAGAGTTCCCTACAAGCAAGCCGGAACTCTTCCTTTGGGTTACCTGAAACGCCTGGAGTTATGCCGTTGTTTGGCACTGGACCCGGAGCTGATAATCTGCGATGAAGTTTTTTCCGGATTAAGCATGTCGGAGATCGCCAGCATGGTCCCTTTAATGGAAAGATTGCATAGTGCGGGGATTACCCTGGTTATGGTAGAACACCGCCTTAGGGAACTTTTTCAGATCACTGATAGGGCTATTGTGTTAAGTTTCGGCGAAAAAATTGCTGATGGTTCCTCCCAGGAAATTTTTGAAAATGAAAGAGTAAAACAAGCTTATTTTGGAGGGGAGGATTCCTATGTCACCTCAGAATGAGATTTTGTTAGAAGTTAAAGACCTTATGGTTTTTTATGAAAATGCGGTAGCAATTAATAATGTTTCTCTCCGCTGCCAAAAGGGCAAAATTACCGGTATCTTTGGGGCTAACAGTGCCGGGAAATCAACCCTGATGAGTACTATTGCCGGGCTTATCCTGGATCTCAAAAAAAAAGAAGAGCGCAAGGGTGGGGAAAGGATTAGCTGGTTTGGAGAAATTAAGTTTAGAGGTAAGGATATTACCAATGTTGAGCCCTTTGAGAGAGCAAGTATGGGTATTATTCTCTGCCCGGAGCGGAGGCAGGTATTCCCTGAAAGCACTGCCCTTGAGAACTTGAAAATAGGTGGATACCTGGCTACCAAGGAACAAGCAAGAACCTCACTGGAGTATGTGCTGGATCTTTTCCCCGAATTAAAACCACTGCTCAAAAGGGAAGCCGGATTTCTTAGCGGTGGTGAGCAGCAAATGCTGGCTACCGGAAGGGCACTAATGGCCCAACCTAAATTACTTCTTCTTGACGAGCCGCTGCTGGGGTTGGCCCCCAGTGTTGAGGCCAGGCTGGCCAAGGCCATTAAAAAGATTAATGAACAGACAGATATTACAGTGGTTTTGAGTGAACAGTATGCCCGCCCGGTTTTTCCCATTATCGACCACGGCTACGTCCTGGAAAATGGTTCTGTTGTCCTGGATGGCACGTCTGAAGAGTTGATGAATAATCCAGATGTCCTGAGTGCCTATTTCGGGATTTAAGAGCTAAAGATATTATTTAAACCCGGAGGTGATCGCATGAAAGGTGTTCAAACTATAGATGAAGAAGTAATCACCGGCTTTGAGCGGATTGCGGAAAGCTTTCCCGATAATACAGCACTGGTTTACCTGGGGGAAAAATTTACTTACCGGCAATTAAAAGAATTGATCTATAGGTTTGCCACGGCTCTGTATGAGATGGGGATCAGGCATGATGATAAAGTTATGCTATATATTCCGAACTGTCCGCAGTGGATAATCGCCTTTTTGGCCATTCAGAAAGTAGGGGGTGTCCCTGTTCCAACTTCTCCCATCTATACTCCTTTTGAAATCTCTTATCAGCTAAACGATAGTGATGCGGAGACAATTATCTGCCAGGATACTAACTTTGGTTATGTAAGCGAAGTCTTTGAAAAGACTCCACTTAAAAGGATCATTGTCACCAACCTGGTTGATCTTGTGCCAAGGTGGAAAAGGGCGATCGGCTGGTTTTTCGATAGAGTGCCCTACGGTGTAGTAGAAAAGAGGGAGAATGTTTATTTCTTTAAAGAGCTCTTGGCGAAGCATCAACCTGATCCACCAAAGGTAGATATTAATCCCAGGGAGCATCTGGCTTATATACTCTATACAGGTGGGACAACAGGTGTGCCAAAAGGGGTGCCGGGAACCCACAGCGGAATGGTTTCTTATATTAAAGATTATTACCAGGTTATCGAGGGCTTTGTTTCCGAAGGCGATGACAGATTTCTTCTGGTAAATCCTCTCTATCATATTATGGCCAACGGTATGTTTATGGGGATAGGTTTGACACTGGGCAACCCTACCATTCTGATGCCTACTCCAAATGTGGATGCCATTTTGGAATCTATCCAGCGCTACAAGGTGACTTTGTTGCTGGGTGTACCTACCCTATATCGTATGATCCTGGAAAATGAACGGCTGGATATGTATGATCTTTCATCCTTGAAATACTGCTGGAGTGGTGGAGATGTTCTACCCCTTGAAGTATTTAACCGTTTCAAAGATTTAACTGGTCAGCCCATTTACCAGGTTTACGGTTCTACAGAGGTTGGGCATCTTTGCCTTAGCTCTATGGCCGAAGAGCCTGCTCCTCAAAGCCTTGGTAAACCGTTTGAAACCCGGGAAGTCAAGATTGTTGATCCTGACACACTGGAAGAAATGCCTCGTGGCGAGGTAGGAGAACTGTTGGTCACTTCTGAGTTTATCCTTGATTACTGGAAGAAGCCCGAAGAGACAGCTGAATCTTTCGTGGAATTAGAAGGTAGACGATGGTACCGCATGGGTGATTTTGTAAAAGTTGATGATAGGGGAGAACTGGTTTATGTTGACAGACAGGCCGATGTGATCAAGCACAAGGGTTACCGAGTTTCTGCCTCGGAAATAGAAGCGATCCTGCAGGACCATGAAGCGGTACTGGGAGCCTGTGTAGTAGGGGTCGCTGATCCTAAAGTGGGAGAGCGTATTAAGGCCATTGTGGTGATGAAAGAGGACGCCAGGGGCGTAGGAGGTAACGAGCTAATCCGCTTCTGCCGGGAAAAATTAGCTTCTTATAAAATTCCTTCCTACATTGAGTTTCGGGATATGCTTCCCAAGTCCAAAGTGGGCAAGTTGTTGCGCCGTGAGATACGGGATGAGGAACGTAGAAAGCAAACTGAAAAGGTGTAAAAGCTGTTTTTATATTAAAACCTTATTTGAGACCAACACAATACTGGAGGTGCAAATAGCCTCCAGTATTTATTCTCGTGTACTGATGCTGTATAATGAGTTTAAACAGATAATGGAGGGGAGTGAAGAATTGTCTTTGGCTATAGAAGAAAGAGTGCATCTTTCCAGGGTAGCACAGGGTCTTGAAAAGGCAGATCTTGTGTTAAAAGAAGGTTTGGTAGCTAATGTGCATACAGGGGAAATAATTCCGGCTTCTGTTTCTATCTCAGGAGGCAGAATAGCTGCCGTTATACCAAGCGGTGCTAAAGAGGTCAGGACTAAAGAAGTTATGTCAGCAAAAGGATACCTGCTTGTTCCAGGCTATATTGAACCCCACTCCCATCCCTGGGTGGTTTATAACCCTTTTAGCCTGGGGCGCTGGTCTTTGCCCAGGGGTACCACGGCTCACATAACGGATAATCTGCCCTTTTTTCAACATGGAGGCCCTGACGCTTTTCTATACCTGGCAAAGGAACTGAAGAAAGCATATCCTCGGTATTATTGGGCGGCAAGAGCTGTTCCGCAGTCTTGGCTACTGGAGGAAAACACTCTTTTTTCTACTAAAAATATTACAACGCTACTTGCCCAACAAGAGGTGATTGCTGTAGCTGAGATAACAAGGTGGGGTGAACTGCTGGAAGCGGTGCCTTCACTAATGGATAAAATCTCTTTTGCGGCGGGTCAGGGAAAAAGAATAGATGGTCATACTTCTGGATGTAAAAATTCAGCACTAAACGCACTTGTTGCACTGGGTGTTTCCTCCTGTCATGAACCTATAAGTGTGGAAGAAACTCTGGAACGCTTGCGGCTGGGCATGTGGGTTATGTTGAGGAATAGTTCTCTTCGCCCTGACCTGTTTGCCATTTTAGCAAAACTTGTGGAAGCTCGTGTTTCCCTGGACAGAGTAATGATGACCACTGACGCTGCTGAGCCTGTGTTTTTATATAGAAATGGCTTTACTGACGGGCTGTTAAGAGTTGCCAGTCAGGCAGGCGTAAATTTTTTATCTGCATTGCGTATGGTAACGCTGGCACCGGCGATGTACTATGGATTGGAAGATGATATTGGCAGTATCACCCCGGGCAGGTTTGCAGACATTCTTTTCCTGGAGAATTCGGAATCATTTCAACCGCAAGGGGTTATGGTAGAAGGAAAATTGGAAGCATGGGATAATAGCCTTCTTAATAGCGGTAATGGCCCGGCAAAGATGAAAAATATCAGTGAGGAGAATCTGCATCTATCTTCTACTTTTCAATTTCCTTCCTGCTTGGAGAGTCTAGCTGCTTTAGCACCCCAAAAAGGTAAGGTGCCGCTGATAAAGCTTATTAGCAGTGGAATCACCGAGCTTGATTATTTGGAATGGGACGGGAACTCCCTCCCGGCGGAGGTTCAATACTGCTGTCTCCTGGGGAGGCGGGGAGAATATCTCAAGTCCTGTTTTATTCACGGTTTTGCTTCCGGCCTGCAGGGGCTGGCCTGTTCTTTTACCACTTCCATGGGAGTTTTGCTCATCGGCGATTCGCTGGAAGCCATGCTCCGTGCTGCTGCCAGATTATTTAAATTGCAAGGAGGAATTATTCTTTGGGAGGGAGATTCCTGCCTATACCAGCTGCCACTGGAGCTAGCAGGCATGATGAGCACCCTTGAGCTTGATGAGGTCGCCGGGCGATTAAAGACATTATATATACTGGCACAACAGCGGGGGTTTAAATACAATGACCTGCTTTTGTGCTTGTTATTTCTTTCCTGCGATTTTTTGCCTTCTGTCAGAATTACCCCTCTGGGGGTATTAGATGTTAAAAAGAGAAAAATTATTTCGTAAATAAAGCTAACAAGAAGGGGGTAATTTGATGGCGGGCAACCGAAAGATCGGTTTAGCTTTAAGTGGCGGTGCTGCCAGAGGTTTTGCACATATTGGTGTTTTAAAGGTGTTGGAAGAAGCCAAAGTGCCCGTCAGTTTTCTGGCCGGAACAAGCATGGGAGCGCTGCTGGGTGCTTTTTATGCCAGCGGTATGAACATGAGGATGCTGGAGAGAATTACAAAGGCAGTCGAGCGAAGGGGTTGGTTTGATTATACGGTTTCCCGCATGGGGCTTGTTAGCGGAAATAGGGTCGAGCAGATGGTTTATCTTTTAACTCGCAGATCAACCTTTGACGATCTAAAAATCCCTTTTGCCGCAGTGGCGGTGGACCTTTACAGTGGGGAAAAAGTTGTAATTAAGGAAGGACTTGTAGCAAATGCGGTTAGAGCATCAATATCTATCCCCGGTTATTTTGTGCCGGTGGAGATAGAGGGGCAGATGTTGGTGGATGGTAGTGTGCTGGAACGGCTGCCGACAGAAATTGTCCGTGAGATGGGAGCGGATTTTGTTATTGCTATTGATACAGGATTCCATCAGGGGTCTGTTGATATTAATAATGCCCTGGATGTAATTACCCGTTCTATCGAGATAATGGTAAAACAAATGAGTCGCGCTCAACTGGACAGGGCCGATGCAGTTATTGCCCCTGATTTGGGCGATATTACCCCTTCCCAATTTGAAAGAGTTTCTGAAGCTGTTAGCCTGGGGGAAAAAGCTGCCAGAAATGCATTGCCTGATATACTATCGCAGCTGGAGAAAGTTTGATAAATCAAAAAGCAAAACGGAAATTGTGGCCAGCAGGGCTATTTATTGGTTGTTTCTATATTATGCTCTAAGAGGTGTTTGGCTTTGTGGAAACGAAAAAGAACTTATATTATTATTGTAATTATTATTGCTTTGGGCTATTTTATAAGGCCGGGTTTTTATATGGTGAGTCCCGGAACGGTTGAAGAATTGGGTTGTTTGATAACCGTTGAAGGTGAGAAGCGCGAAGAAGACGGGATCATGGCTATGGTTACAGTATCCCAGCAACAGGCCAATTTTTGGAGTTTTTGGTATGGCTTGGTACATCCGATGGTAGACTTACGTTCAATTTCCCAGGTTATACCGGATAACATGACTAAGGAAGAGTATTACGACCTTTCTCGTGATTGGATGGAGGAGAGCCAAAACTTGGCGGCTGTTATAGCTTTGCGCAAGGCAAGCTATGAAGTTGATATTGTCAGCGACGGAGTCGAGGTAGTAGATTTTCTCCCCGG
>SLJK01000044.1 GCA_007135125.1 Syntrophomonadaceae bacterium
GCGCACTTTTAAGCAATACAACTTTTAACAGGCCTTTCGTTCCTTTTGTAGCCAACATAACTGCCAGTTACCTGGATTCACCCGAAGAGATTAAGCAGGCCCTGGTGGATCAAGTCTACAGTCCCGTTCGGTGGGAGGAGTCCATGCGGTTACTTATTAATGATGGTTACGATATTTTTGTGGAAGTTGGTCCCCGACGGGTTCTTACAGGATTTATGAAAAAGATTTCTAAGAATGTTATTACGGTGCACGTGGAGGATGAGGAAACGTTAAATAGGCTTAACAGCCTGCTTGAGGAGGTATAAAATGAGCCTGGAGGGTAAGGTGGCTATAGTTACAGGGGCTTCCAGAGGTATTGGCAGAGCTATTGTTATAGCGTTGGCCCAGGCCGGTGCAAAAGTGGTTATTAATTTTCAACAAAATGAAACAGCCGCGAAGGAAACTTTAAAAAAGGTAGAGGAAACAGGAAAAGAAGGACTTATATTTCAGGCTGACATATCTTCTGCCATGGAATGTGAAAAAATGGTTTCAGCAACCCTTGACCATTTTGGAAGAATTGATATACTTGTAAATAATGCTGGAATTAGCAAAGATAATTTGTTAGCGACGATGAAAACTGAAGAATGGAAGGTTGTTCTGGATACCAATTTAAACGGAGTTTTTAATTGTAGCAAGGCTGTCTTGAAACCACTTTTAAAACAAAAAAGTGGTGGAAAAATCATAAATATTGCCTCTGTTGTAGGGCTCACTGGAAACAGTGGTCAGGCAAACTATGCTGCTGCCAAAGCCGGCATAATTGCTTTTACAAAATCCTTGGCAAAAGAAGTGGGTAAAAGAGCAATTAATGTAAATGCGGTTGCTCCCGGGTTTATTGAAACTGAAATGACAGAGTCCCTGTCGCCAAAGCTTAAGGAAACGATGCTTTCCCAGGTATCTATGAAAAGATATGGAAAGGCAGAGGAAGTTGCAGAAGTTGTTCTTTTTTTGGCAGAAAGTGCCAACTATGTTAATGGAACGGTAATTACTGTCGATGGTGGCCTTACCTATATTTGATAATGCAGAATAAATGTTATAAGATATCAGAGGGAGGTGATGGAGTTTGGAAACTTTTGAAAAAATACGCGCATTAATTGCTGAACAGCTTGACATCGATGAAGATAAAATATCACTGGATACAACTTTCGAAGATATCGATGCTGATTCCCTCGATGTAGTTGAATTGGTAATGGCTCTAGAAGAAGAGTTTGATCTAGAAATTGCTGATGAAGAAGTAGAAAAAATTCAAGTCGTTGGTGATATAGTTAATTACATAGAAGGGCAGGTCTCCTCATAAACTTTTTTGAATAAAGACAGTATGCTTAGTAAGAGCTATAGTCAAGCTACTTATGCTTTGCGGCGAGGTGAAGTTATTGTATAAGCGGGTGGTTGCAACAGGTATAGGAACGGTTACACCTATCGGCATAGGAAAAGAGCAATTTTGGGAGAACCTTAAAAAGGGGAAAAGCGGTGTCAGCCGTATTGATAATTTTGATCATTTTCCCACAAATATTGCAGCCACAATTAAGGATTTTGATCCGACTGAATATATGGAAAAACGAGATGTAAAAAAGATGGACCGGTTCACTCATTTTGCTGTAGCAGCCACTCATCTTGCCCTGGAAGATTCTGGCCTAAAACTGGAAAATGAAGATAGGGATAGAATAGGTGTTATTATTGGGTCAGGCATTGGCGGCTTGGATACAATAGAGAAGCAGTTTCAAATTCTTTTAGAAAAAGGACCGCGTCGGGTAAGCCCCTTTTTAGTTCCCATGTTGATTGCGAATATGGCATCGGGGTATGTTTCAATTTGTTATGGTTTGAGAGGTCCTAATACGACCCTTGTTACTGCGTGTGCCAGTGGTTCTCATTCCATCGGGGAAGCCTTAAGGCTTTTGCAGCGTGGGGATGCTGATATTATGATTGCCGGTGGAGCTGAAGCCCCCCTGACTTCAATTGCATTTGCAGGTTTCAGTGCGGCCAGGGCTCTATCGACAAGAAATGACGCTCCTCAGCAGGCATCTCGTCCCTTTGATCTGCAGCGTGATGGGTTTGTCATGGGGGAGGGTGCAGGTGTGCTGATTTTGGAGACACTAGAACATGCTTTGGCCAGAAATGTAGGGATATATGCAGAGATTGTAGGTTACGGCATGTCCGGTGATGGATACCATGTAACAGCACCTGATCCTGACGGGAGAGGTGCTGTTTTATGTATGGAGAGGGCTCTTACCGATGCCGGGCTTTCTCCGGATAATATAGAGTACATTAATGCCCATGGCACTTCCACAGAGTATAATGACCGCATAGAAACGCTAGCAATCAAAGAATTGTTTGGCAAGAGTGCCTACAAAATTCCTGTCAGTTCCACGAAGTCAATGATAGGGCACTTACTGGGTGCAGCTGGGGGGGTGGAAATGGTGGCTACCCTTTTAACCATGGAGCATGGTGTTATACCTCCGACTATTAATTATGAATATGAAGATCCAGAATGTGATCTTGATTATGTTCCGAACGAAGCGGTGCAAAGGGCAGTAAATACTGCCATGTCGAATTCTTTTGGTTTTGGAGGCACTAATGCTTGCCTGGTGGTCAAAAAATTGGAAAAAGAGGATGGTGGGCAAACTTGAATTTCCGGGATATTTCAGAACTCCTGGATGCCCTCCAATGGCCAGCACGGCAAGTTAAGTTTTATCATCAGGCTGTTACACATTCTTCCTTTGCCCATGAAGAAGGTAAGTCGGAAAGTAATGAGCGATTGGAGTTCCTGGGAGATGCTGTTTTGGAACTGGTGATTTCTGAATATTTTTTTAAATGTTTTCCTTCTCTCCCGGAAGGCGAACTTACTTTAATGTGCCACAGCGTAGTAAATGAAAAGTCTTTAGCTGGAATAGCCAGAGAATTGCAGCTTGGTTCTTTTTTGAGATTGGGCAAGGGGGAGTTGTCGAGCGGGGGTAATCAAAAAGATTCTATATTAGCAGATGCTTTGGAGGCTCTTGTAGGAGCCCTTTTTTTGGATCTGGGGTATAAAAAGACCAGCGAAGAAGTAGTCAAACTCTTTGATTCTCTGTTAAAAGTAGTTGGAAAAGGTAGTGCTCCCTATGTAGATTATAAAACTATGCTGCAGGAAAAATCACAGTCTTTGTTTGAAGAAACACCTGCTTACAGCATTGAAGCAGAATCAGGCGCACCCCATGAAAAGAGGTTTTTAGCATCGGTGAAAATTGATGACAGAGTAGTTGGCCGGGGAAAAGGGAAAAGTAAAAAAGAAGCAGAACAAGCAGCAGCGAAAGAAGCATTGGAAAAACTTTTTTTGCAGGATGAACTGTTAGACCGGGTGCAGAAAAGAAATAATAGGTGAGAAAGAACGCCTGTTAAAACAAGGGTTTTCGTTAGTATTTTACACTGCTGCTGGATATATATTAATTAGTTAACCATTAGTTTAGTGTGTGAGCTGATTTATTTGTATGCTTGTAGAGCTTGGCGAGTATTTGATTAGTGGTGATACAATGTATGTAAATTACTTGGAAATTAATGGTTTTAAGTCATTCCCTGAACGAGTCCGACTCCATTTTTCAACTGGAATAACTGCTGCCATAGGACCGAACGGATGTGGTAAAAGTAATCTTGTTGATGCCATACGATGGGTGTTGGGTGAGCAGAGTGTAAAACTTCTGCGGGGTTCAAAAATGGAAGAGCTCATTTTTAATGGCACAGCCAGCCGCAAGGCTGTCAACTATGCCGAAGTATCACTTGCTTTTGCAGATGCCGATAAGTATCTACCTCTTGATTACAGTGAGGTCATTGTTACCAGGAGGTTATATCGGTCGGGGGAAGGAGAATATTTTTTAAATAAAAATTCCTGTCGCTTAAAGGATATTTCTGAGCTATTTTGGGATACAGGGGTAGGCAAAGAAACCTACTCCATGATAGGTCAGGGGAGAGTAGATCAGTTGATAAATTCTCGTCCTGAAGAGCGGCGCGAGCTGTTTGAAGAAGCAGCTGAAGTTTCCAAGTATAAACAGAGAAAAAAAGAAGCATCTTCCCGTATTGAAGATATGAAGGTAAATCTTTTTAGAGTTGAAGATCTCCTGGAAGAACTTAAGGGACAACAAGAATATCTGGCGTTATCAGCAGAAAAAGCCCGTGAGTATAAGGCACTTTCTCATAGTTTAAAAGAGGTGGAAAAGAAAAGCTTGCTGCACCGTTGGCAAGATAAAGGACTAAGGTTAGAGAAAATTGAGGAAGAGCAAAAAAGGATAATGGCAAATATCCAGGGGAAAAAACAAAAGCTGGATTTTGCCCATAAAGAATTGGACCGTTTATCTCAGCTAGAACGTGAAATAAATGAAGAGCTGGAAGGTAGAAGAAGGGTAGCTGTTGCCAGCAAAGAGCGTTTGGAAGAAAAAAAGAATAATTTGGAATTGCTTGAGGAGAAGGAAAAATTTGCTGCAGATAAAGTTGTAATGCAGGATAATTCTATGAAAGAAATTTCCCACAGGATAGCTGTGACTAAGGAGACATTTAAAAGGAATGAGCAGGAATTAAAAGAAATTGAAAAGCAGCAGGAAGAACTGGGACATAAAGCAACAGAGTTAAAAAATATTCTTTCCAGTATGAGGGATGAAAGTGCGATTATTGCTCAAGAAGAAATGCAAAGCCGCATAGCTGAAGGCAAAGAAAAAAAAGCAGCCCTTGAACAGCAATTGCTTGATAATAGAGAGAGGTTGAGAGAGACCCAAAATAGAAGTGAAGAGTTTGAAGCAGGGCTAAAAAATAAAAGAACAAAGCTTGGGGAATTAGATGAAATTATTAACAAATATCGAACAGACCTTGAGGATCTGGAACGAAAACGTCTGGAAGTTCAAGATGAACTAAATAATATAGCACAAAGGTTGCAAGGGTTGCATTCCCATATTGCTTCCAAGAAGGAAAGCCATAAGGCAGTGGAGAGAGAATTAGATAAAAAACGAAACCGACTCCGAAGCCTTCAAGAGTATGAAGAAGAATTGAGCTTTTATGGTGGTGGAGTAAGAGCAGTTATGAATGCTGGTCGCAAAGAAGACTTCCTACAAGGGGTCTTGGGGCCGGTAGCTCATCTAATCGAGGTTTCTTCAGAGCTGGAGAGGGCGATTGAGGTTGCTCTGGGGAACTCTGTGCAGTTTATTGTTACTGAAACTGATGAGGTTGCACGCAAGGCAATCAACTATTTGAAGGACAAAAAAGCTGGTCGGGTTACCTTTTTGCCCTTAAATTTATTAAAGCAAAATAAAAGGGAAAGAATTCCACAAGATGAGGGAATAATAGGTTCTGCAGCTCAGCTGGTAAATACTTCTCCAAAATTTGAAAAGGTGATAGAATATTTATTGGGGCGTGTTTTGATTGCCAGGAGCCTTAATGATGCCCTGACGATAACGCGTAAACATAAAAGTTTCTGGAGAATAGTGACTTTGGAAGGAGAAATGATTACCCCGGGTGGTGCAATTACTGGAGGTGCAGGGACAAAAGAACGGGGAGGTTTTCTGCAGCGCAGGAGAGAAATTTCGGAATTAGTTACGGAAGTAAGCGAGATAGAAAATTCGTTCCAGGCGGGAGAGGATGAATTACAGGAGCTGATAAGAAAGGCAGAAACTATGCAGAAAAGAAAAGAAAACCTGGAACAAAAAGATAAAACATTAAATGAAGAAATAATTAAAAA
>SLJK01000086.1 GCA_007135125.1 Syntrophomonadaceae bacterium
AAGGGCACCACGGCGGATATGGAGCATTTTCTCCTCTTCCATACCCAAATTTTTAGCGATACGCAGGGTTATTTCGGCAACACGCTGGCTGTGGCCCTCGGTCTCTTTGTCGCGCAGTTCCAGGGCCCGGGCCCACCCTTCCAGGGTGGCATCGTAGGCCAGGTAGAGCTCCAGATTGGAATGCTGCAGGTCTTCAAAGAGCCGTGCATTGTCTATTGCTATGGCCGCCTGAGCGGCCAGTGTTTGCAGGAAATCTAGCCAGTCTGCTCCAAGGGCAGCAGTTTTCAGGTAGAAAACTTCCAGGACCCCTTTGGTCTCTCCTTTGACCATGAGGGGCACGGCCGCGCATCCTTGAAAACTTTCCTGCTCTAAAATGGCGGCACAATTGGCGGTCGGGGCATCCTCGGGGCCGTCGACCTGGATAAGGCGCTGTTCGCGAAGCGCTACATGTGCGCAGGATTCTTCCGGTGAGGCCAAGCGCTTCCTGGTTTTTGAACTCTGGAAGCCCTTTCCTTGATAGTATTCCAGCATATTTTGCCGGGGGTAGAATAAATATACGCTGGCGGCTTCTACCTCCAGGACGGATATGACCTGTTCAAGAAGAATGTTCATGGTATGCTCCAACTCCAGGCTTGTAGTAATCGCCTGGTCGATAGCCCTAAGGCTCTGCAGCTGTCTCAGCTGACGGTTGGTTTTCATGTGCAGGCGAAGACGGTGGATGGCGGTTCCGGCCATCTCCGCCAGGGAAGTTAGCAGCTGCAACTCTTCAGCCGAGAAAGTGCGGAGAAGAGGTGCGGAAACGGTGAAAACTCCCACCACTCGCTCGGTGGCCAGGATGGGCAGAGTTACACCTGTCCAGCCGGGGGGAACCTGTTCGTGGTCACAAAGTTCCAGCAGGGGATCAGTAGCCAGTTCGGGGGAAATATGCATCTCTTTTTGGGTGAAGACTTTGCCGATAATACCCCGATCAGGCCTCAGGGACGGTTCGCCCAGATCTTCCAGCCAGCCCCGGGCAGTGGCAAAGCGCAGGCTGGCTGAAGAGGCATGGTAGAGCCAGATGGCGCCAGCTTCCGCTTCCAGGACAGCAAGGGTTTCTCCCAGCAGCAGGGGCAGCATCTCTTCCAGGGTCTCCGCGGAGCGCAAGGTATGAGAAACCCTGTAGAGGGCTTCCAGCTCGTTAAGGCGGCGCTGTAGGGCATTTTCAGTCTGCTTGCGGCCGGTGATATCCAACGCTGCGGTGGTGGCGCCAATAACATTTCCCTGTTCGTCGCGCAGGGGCTCCACTGTTATATCGTAAAAGCGTGTCCCATCGGAAAAGGGAAAGGCGATCTCCTTGCGGGCACCCAGGCCGGTGTCTATGACCTGTTTTTTGAGCTGCTGCAGTTGTCTTGTACCTTCGTTATCGCTTATCTCTTCGTCGCGCTTGCCGACGACAGCGGCGGGGGCAAAATCGGGGTGGGTATTATAGATCCAGGTATAACGCAGCTCTTTATCGATATGGGCAACGATGATGGCGGAATTTTTCATAGCCACCCGGAAACGTTCTTCGCTCTCCTGCAGGGAGGCTTCTGCTTCTTCTTTCTGCTGCTGCAGCTTCTTTTGCTGCAGCGCTCTTTGGACTGCCAGGGGCAGTCGCTCCACATGTTCTTTGATAACGTAATCGGTGGCCCCGGCCTTCATACACTGCACCGCTGTTTCTTCGTTCATGGAACCGGTGAGCACAATAAAGGGCAGTAAAGGGTCATGCTGCAGGGTTAGCTCAAGGGCCTGCATACCATCAAAGTGAGGCATGGCATAATCCGAAATTACCAGGTCGGGACAAAATTCCTGCAGGGCTGCGAGAAAATCCTCCCTCGTTTCCACCACCAGGGAAGTGAAATGGAATTTTTCGCTTTGCAGCTGTTTTTGGGCCAGTTCGGCATCCGTGGGAACATCTTCCACGAACAGTATCCGCAGCGGTCTCTCCGGTTCTGTCATCAGTTGTAGCTCCTTTAATTATTTTGGGGATTGGGAAGACCTTCGATGTCAATTACTTTGAACAGTTTGGGAAACGTGTTCTTTCGACTTCCAACTCTACCCGGGCTAGACCTGCTTGATTTCCTGCTCCACCCCAAATATCTTGGCCAGCAGGGCCACCCTTGCCCACATACCGTTTCGCACCTGCCGCCAGTAGACCGCCCTGGGATCACTGTCCACTTCATAAGAAATTTCCTGTCTGCGGGGCAGGGGGTGCATTATTACGGCGTGCTGCCGGAGCAGACCCACGTTCTCCATTGTCAAAGCGTAATTCTCGATAAAGTAATGGCCTGCGGTTTTATCCTGGTCGTCCCACTCATCCTGCAGACGCGTCAGGTAAACTGCGTCCACTTCAGGCAAAACTTTGTGTATGTCGTCGACCAGTTCATAGGATATGCCCAACCTGTCCAGGACAGATAAAACACCGCTGTCTATCTGCAAAAAGTCCGGCGCTACAAAATACTGCTTGACGTTTTCAAACCTCGTTAAAAGGCGGGATAATGACCTGGCTGTGCGCCCCCGCATAAGATCACCCACAAAGGCAATCTTTTTATGGTCTATCCCGCCTCTTTGTTCAAATGATTTCCGCAAAGTATAAATGTCCAGCAGTGCCTGGGTAGGATGCTGATCTTTGCCCGCACCGCCGTTAATAACAGGGACCGGCCTGTTGGTTTTATCCAGCATATCAGCAATCTCGCGAGCGAAATTGGCTTTATAGTGGCGCATGATAATGGCATCATAATAAGAAGAGAAGGTACGCACCGTATCCAGCTCGGTTTCGCCCTTCACTTCCGAGGAAGTGCTGGTATCTCTTACATCCGCGGTCTGCATACCCAGGATCTGGCAGGCCGACAAAAAGGAGAGGTACGTACGGGTTGAGGGCTGCACAAAATAGAGCATGGCCCGTTTGTGACTCAACAATCCGGACAGCCAATCGGCACCCTCTTTGCTTTTACTGATGAACCGGGCCGCATCAGCAAGTTCACTGATTTCCTCCAACAGTCTGCGGTCAAATTGGCTGGTATCCAGACAATGGTACATTGATTGCCTTTAGCAGGGGCATGGATTTTCCGTATTCACATATTCACGTATTGCAGGTTAGTTATAAGTGCCAGAGCGATCCCCCACTAAAGCTACCCTCCTTATTTCATTATCTTGCACACGTTATTGGTGTACTCGACCGGGTCCTCCAGGGGAAGACCTTCAATGAGGCAGGCCTGATTATATAGAAGATCAGTATACAGCCTAAACTTCTCTTCGCTTTGCTGGTATGCTTCCTTGAGCGCTTGAAAGACTTCGTGGTTTACATTTAGCTCCAGGGCCTTTTCTGCCTCTACTTTCTGATTGTGGGGCATGGAGCTTAAAATTTTCTCCATTTCAATTGATATCTCGCCATCATTGGCAAGGCAAACCGGGTGCTCTTTTAACCTTTCCGAAGCCCTCACCGTTCTTACTTTATCGGACAAGATCTCCTGCATTTTAGCAAACATTTCCTGGTGCTCTTTAACCGCTTCCTCGTCTGCTTTATCCTCTTCTTTTTCCAGGCCGAGGTCCTTGCTGGAGACGGATTTAAATTCCTTGTCCCGGTAAGTGCGCATCATTTTGAGAACAAATTCATCCACATCTTCCGTCAGATAAAGTATTTCATATCCTTTATCCTTTACATACTCCGCCTGGGGCAGCTTATCGATCCTGCTCACAGATTCTCCGGTAGCATAGTAGATGTATTCCTGCTCTTCAGGCATCCTGGACAAATACTCATCCAGGGTTACCAGTTTTTTCTCATGCGAGGAATAAAACAGCAGCAGGTCTTCCAGGATCTCTTTATTCTGACCAAAATCACTGTAGACCCCGAATTTTAGTTGCCTCCCAAAGGACTTAAAAAACTCCTCGTATTTATCTCGCTTCTTGTCCAGTACCTCTTGCAGCTCTTTTTTGATCCTGCTTTTGATATTTTTGGCAATTATATTTAACTGCCTGTCGTGCTGCAACATCTCCCTGGATATATTGAGAGAAAGATCTTCAGAGTCAACCACTCCTTTGACAAAACTGAAATAATCAGGCAGAAGCTCCGGGCACTTATGCATTATCAACACCCCATTTGAGTATAGCTCCAGCCCCTTTTCGTACTCCTTGGTGTAAAAATCAAAGGGGGGCTTCTCCGGGATGAATAAAACCGCCTTAAAGCTAACAGTACCTTCAGCATTGACATGCATATACTTTAAGGGCTCATCAAACCCGTAATGACGCTCCCGGTAAAAATTTAGATAGTCTTCTTCGGTGAGTTCATTTTTATTCCTCTCCCAGATGGGGACCATGCTGTTGACAGTTTCTTCTTCTACGTACTCTTCATATTCTTCTTCGCTTCCCTCTTTGGGCCTGGTTTTCGGTATCTCCATGATAATGGGATACCTGATAAAATCTGAGTACTTCTTAACCAGGGACCTCAACCAGAGCTCATCGAGGTACTGATCATAATCCTCTACTTCCTCTTCTGTATTCTCCCTGATCTTCAAAATTACATCTGTGCCTACTGTATCCCTGGAAGCGGGCGCAATGGTATACCCTTCTACCCCTGTAGACTCCCACTTATAGGCTTCTGAACTGCCAAATGCCCTACTAATGATGGTAACTACATCCGCTACCATAAAGGCCGAATAAAAACCGATTCCGAACTGGCCGATAATATCATGGCCGTCTTCCAGCTCAATTTCTTCTTTAAAATCGAGGGAACCGCTCCTGGCAATAATGCCTAGATTATCTTCCATCTCCTCTTTCGTCATGCCAATACCGGTGTCAGAGATCCGGAAGAGCCTGTTTTCTTTGTCAACGGTGATTTTTATATAATAATCATCCTTTTTGAAAGATAAGGAGTCATCGGTCAAGGACTTGTAATACAATTTGTCAATCGCGTCACTGGCATTAGAAATAAGTTCTCTTAAGAAGACCTCCTTGTTGCTGTAAATCGAATTAATCACTATTTCCAGCAGTCTTTTGGTTTCGGCTTGAAAGCTCTTGGTAGCCATTATAACATCTCCTCCTTTTGCAATATTAGAGCGCTTTTTAATCCCAATATAGGTATATCAAATTTTGAACGTGATTGCAATTCCGGTAGAAACTTTATTTAAGAAAATTAGTTCTGGCATTCTTTGTTGCCATACTCAGGTTACCAGCACATTCAACCTGGCCGGCAAAATGCTATATTCAAGCTGTTCTACTTCATGCAAAAACAACTCCCCATCACAGTGAGCCGGTGAAAGAGGTTCCAGTCGAATATGGAGGCGGGTAGTGTCAAATTCCCGGATACCCTTTGCGTAAATAAATTTACCCGCAGGTGACAAAGTTTTGGGCAATAAGGCCAGCAAACTGAGAGAGGATTTCTTAAATGCCAAAACAACCGTGAGCTTTCCGTCAAAAGGATCAGCATGGGGCGTCATGTAGAACAGTCCTCCTGTGCGCGGGGCATTGCCAACGGAAACAAGCGTTAGCGGGCCCTCATAATGCCCGTCATCCCAGTCCACTACAGCGTGCCACTTTGGATTCAGGAGAATTCCTTTTATGGCCGCCAGCAG
>SLJK01000039.1 GCA_007135125.1 Syntrophomonadaceae bacterium
CACGCGGCGTCGCTGCGTCAGGCTTTCGCCCATTGCGCAATATTCCCCACTGCTGCCTCCCGTAGGAGTCTGGGCCGTGTCTCAGTCCCAGTGTGGCTGACCATCCTCTCAGACCAGCTACCCATCGTTGCCTTGGTAGGCCATTACCCTACCAACTAGCTAATGGGGCGCGGGCCCATCCGGAAACGGTAACCCTTTTCTTGATAGGCCATGCGACCTTACAAGTTTATCCGGTATTAGCAGCCCTTTCGAGCTGTTATCCCGGTTTTCCGGACAGGTTGCCCACGTGTTACTCACCCGTTCGCCGCTAAGTTATACCTGGATTGACCGAAGTCGCTCCTGATATAACTCCGCTCGACTTGCATGTGTTAAGCACGCCGCCAGCGTTCGTCCTGAGCCAGGATCAAACTCTCCAGTTAAAATTTTATGCCACTTCCGTTTAAAACGGAATAACATTTCTTTAACACTCGAGTTTTCCTAGCGTTTCTTTTTGATACTTGTTACAAGAGTCCTTGACAGGGACTTCTTCTTCCTCATTTAGTTTTCAAAGAACAATGGCTGGTTGTTCAAGCCATTTTTTGTTTCGCTGCCTCTTAAGCAGCACTAGTAATGTTACCATATTTCTTTTGTTTCGTCAAGCACCTAAACTTACTTTTTGGAAATTTTGCTTATGCCATTTTCATTCTGTTTGTAGGCCAAGAAGCGGCCCACAATTGATTACTTTAGCATGTTTTTTTCACTTCGTCAAGCACTTCAACTCAACTTTTATAAATTATTGTCATAAAGTTGTAGAAGCTTATTGCTGGCCGGTGAAGCGGCCCACAATTGATTACTTTAGCACGCTTTCAGCTTTGTTACAATGCTTATTTACGCTGTTAAATCAGCCTTTAGAAGTAATTATTGGAAAGTTACGCTGGTATTTTACCTATTTCTTAATAATTCTTTAATCTTCTCCTTAAATTCTGCGTCTGAACCGCATTTTAAAATATCCTTTCATTAACATACTGTCAAACCGGCTTCAGAATTTATATATTAAAGGATAAATATGTTTTTATTTTAGGAGTTTTGTTTTGGATAGTAGTTTTCTCAAAGAAAGAAGTTGTGTTATAATACATTATTAAGGAGGGGCGTTATGCCTGATAAGAGAAGCTACAATCAATTGAATAAAAAAGAAAACAACAAAGCAAACTTCAGGAATAATTCGGCAAATAAGCAGACCAAAAATCGTAAAGGTCGAAAATCTGCGAAAAAGGGAATAGGAAGAGCTTTACTGAAAACGTTCAAAATTTCTGTTCTTTTACTGATCGTTCTGGTAATTGTTACAGGTGCAGGTATTATTTCCGTTGTCTATTCGTATGTAAAAGATGTCCCCGATTTTGATCCTCATAACCTTAGCCCTGCAGTTACCTCGTATATTTTTGACAGACAGGGAATAGAAATTACCAGTCTTTACGACGAACAAAATCGCATTGAGATACCGTTAGAAAGCGTTCCAGATATTGTTAAAAAGGCATTTATAGCTATTGAGGACGAAAGGTTTTACGAACATTACGGGGTAGATCCTATGGCTATTACGAGGGCACTTGTCAGTAACTTCAGGCAAAGGGAATGGACAGAACAAGGCGGAAGTACCATAACCCAGCAATTAATTAAAAATGCATTTTTAACCCCCGAAAAAACTCTGCGCCGAAAAGTTCAGGAAGCGTGGTTATCAATTCAAATGGAACGGCAGTATTCAAAAAGCGAAATTTTAGAACTTTATCTTAATCAAATATATTTTGCTCAAGGATCATATGGAATTGAAGCTGCAGCTAACGCATATTTTGATAAAACAACTGAGGAACTAAGCATAGCTGAAGCAGCAATGTTAGCTGGAATTCCCCGTTCACCAAATTATTATTCCCCTTTTAATAATTATGAAAATGCTGTCCAGAGACAATCTCTCGTACTTCAAAAAATGCTCGAACTGGGCTTTATCACCAATCAAGAATATCGTGAAGCAGTTGAAGAAGAACTTGTTTTAGCAGAACCTCCTTCCAGAGAATATCCCTATCCCTATTTTGTCGATTATGTTCTTCACCGTGAACTGGTAGACATCCTGATCGACACTCCATATTATAGTACTCGAGAAGAAGCCTATGAAGCTATTTATAATATGGGACTAAAAATTCACACCACCTTGGATACAAGGGTCCAAACGATAACAGAAGAAGTTATTAATGATGAGAGCCTCTACCCTGAAAACTGGGTGGTAGATATGACGGAAATGAAAAGACTGCTGGAAGAGAGCGACTATTCAAGTTATCCCGAGGAAGTGCTCAGTGAAAGCGGAATCCCTCAACCACAAGCTGCAGCAGTTGTGGCAGATCCTGTTAGTGGAGAAGTGCTGGCTTTAGTAGGGGGGCGAGACTACAGCAAAGAAAACCAGGATTTGCGATATCTGAGCAGCAGACAACCCGGGTCTGCAATAAAGCCCATTACTGCATATGCTCCCGCCATGGAAGAAGGCCTGATTGCTCCCGGATCAATTGTCGACGATTCACCCTTTATTAGGGGGAGTTGGGCTCCTGAGAACTTTGACCGTTCCTTTCGCGGCTTGGTTACCGTAAGGGAAGCTTTAGTGAGATCTCTTAATGTGCCAGCCGTAAAAACGTTTTCTGAAGTTACTCCTCAGATAGGGCTTGATTATGCTGCCGGGCTGGGGATTTCAACCATTCACCCCAACGATTATAATCTGGCAACCACGCTGGGTGGCATGACCTATGGTGTGACAGCTTATGATATGGCCCAGTCCTTTGCCGTTTTTGCCAACCAAGGGATAAAAGTTAAAATGCATACCGTAAGCAAAATTGAGGATCGTAACGGTGAAATCTTATTCGAACAACGTGCTGAACCCGAAACAGTCGTGTCTCCAGAAACTGCATTTTTAATGAATGATATCCTTAAAGATGTCGTAAGGAGAGGTACTGCTGCCAATCTCGATATAGGTAGGCCGGTTGCAGCAAAAACAGGAACTACGAGCGATAACAGAGATGCGTATCTTGTAGCTTATACCCCGGATACAGTGGTCTCTTTTTGGATGGGGCATGATATACAAAAACTGGGGAGGATATCTGGTGGCAGCGGAACAACGGTGCCTTTTATGAACCAGCTTTTATCACGCATTTTGGAAGGTCAGGAAAGCTCTGATTTTCAAAGACCTTCCGGCATTTCCGGTCCTATTAATATTTGCAGTAAATCAGGATTACGACCAAGTGAGCACTGTCCATCTGATTCAATAATAAGCGAACTTTTCCCTGCGGGAATGGTTCCCGAGAGCAGCTGTGAAATGCACTTAGAACTTGAAATCTGTACCAGCAGCGAACTTCTTATAGGCGATTATTGCCCCGAAAACGAGACAGAAACCAGGATTTTCCTTGATAGACCTGAATTCGAGGTAACAGACGAGCGCTGGAGAGGCGGTGCCGGGAGAGGACCAGCAGATGCAGGATTAATGCCCCCTACCGAAACATGTGACGTTCACACTACTCCGCTACCTACAGCAGAAGGGTTTAATGCCAGTTTAATGGAAAATCCTTTAAGAATTCATTTTACATGGGAACCGGACCCCGAGGCAACAGAATATAGGATTTACAAGCGCACAGCAGGAGAAGAGGACTTCTCTTTACACAGAAGTCTTTCTGCCACTATCAATCAGTATATAGATGATAACATTCAGCCCGGAACAGTTTATACTTATCAACTGGTATCTATCAATGCTGACGATATTAGTTCTGCTCCTGCTGAACTAATTATCAGGGTTCCCGGTGACATTGAAGAAGATGAGCAGCGCAGGCCTCCTCCATCTGACAGGCCATCGGCACCGGGTCAGGATGATGGTGACGACGACGAAGAAGAAGAGGAGGAGGAGGAAGAGGAAGAGGAAAATCCCGCAAGGATAGATGACGGGTAAAGAGCATGATAAAGCCTACCTGATAGCAAAATTCTGCTTTAAATTTGACAAGCTGCTTATCATCACTTAAAAATCACAACAGTTATTCCACTGCCACCTTCATTTTCATTACCGAGGCGAAAGCTATCGATATAATCTTTATCTTTAAGGTATTCGTGGATCCCCCACCGCAAACGGCCTGTACCTTTTCCATGAATAAGCTCAACCTGTTTCGAACCTGCCAGAATGCAGTCGTCAAAATATTTATCGATCGCTCCAATCGCTTCTTCCAAAGTCATACCACGAAGGTCAATCCGGGGAGAAGTTGCAGAACTCTTTTCCCATAATAACTCTCTTTTGTTGGCCCCATTAGCTCTCCTGGTATCCGTATCACTAAAGGGGCTTTTCTTATCATCAATAATTACCAGGTCATTCAACAATGTGTCAAAACGCATGGCACCTGCTCCCACCTGGACTTCCTCTTCGGAAAGCACACGTAATATCTCACCGGAACAACGCAGGCTTTTGACAAATACGTGCTGCCCTTCCCTGACTTCTTCATTTTTCAAAGGCCTGTGTTGGGATAGCACATCATCTGCATCATCAAGTTCTAACTCATTGCCCAGTTTTTTAAGCTCGCCCCGGGCTTCATTTGATACCTGCCCGATACTTGTTTTTTCTCTTTCAGCCTGTCGGAGTGTTTTGATAATTTCTTCGGATCTGAGTCGGGCCGTTCTAACAATACCTTCGGCCTTTTTTTTGGCCTTTTGCAGTGCATCTTTTTTTTCTCGTTCCATTTCGCGCCTTTTCTCTTCTATTTCGACTAATTTTTGCTCGAGCTGCTCTTTCATTTCTTCGGTTTTTTCACTGCTTTGAGAAAGCCTCCGTTTTTCCTGGACCAGCCCGGAAACAGCTTCTTCAAGATTCAAAGAATCTCTATGCATATATGTTTTGGCACGGGCAATAAGTTCAGTGGGCATACCCAATCTTTCTGCTATAGTTAAAGCATTGCTCTGGCCAGGCACCCCGAGTAGAAGTCGGTAAGTAGGATTAAGAGTTCCGGCATCGAACTCCATAGAAGCATTTTCCATGCCCTCGCGCAGGTGAGCAAACACTTTTAACTCATTTATATGGGTCGTAGCGATTGTACTGATGCCTCTTTGGTGAAGCTCGTCCAGTATAGCCATTGCCAAAGCAGAACCTTCTGAAGGATCCGTCCCTGCACCTAATTCATCCAAAAGCACCAGTGAAGGTGAATTCGCTTTTTGCAATATTTCTATGATATTAATCATATGGCCAGAAAAAGTGCTGAGGGATTGTTCAATATCCTGTTCATCTCCAATATCAGCCCAGATCGAATGAAAGACGGGCATCACAGTTCCTTTCCCGGCCGGCAAGTGAAGTCCGCACTGGGTGAGAATAGCAAAAAGGCCAACTGTTTTTAAAGAAACAGTTTTTCCTCCTGTGTTGGGTCCCGTAACCACAAGGGTATCAAAATTATCTCCCAAATAAATATCAAGGGGCACCACTTCTTGGGGAGAAAGTAAGGGGTGCCGGCCATCAGTAATGTTTAAAAAACCGTGTTCATTAATCTGGGGCTCCCTGGCTTTGAGTGAAATACTCAAATACCCCCGGGCAACTATAAAATCTAGCTCGCCATAAGCCCTGTAAGCTTCTGTGATCTCAGAAGCGGAATCACTAATTAGAGTGGTTAATTCCTGCAAAATCCTCTCGATCTCATCTTCTATTTTCCCCTTGACTTTACGCAAACTATTGTTAAGCTCCACAACAGGAAAAGGTTCTATGAAAAGTGTTTGCCCGCTGTCAGATTGGTCATGTACAATGCCTGAAATACCTTGACGAAACTCCTGTTTAACAGGCAAAACATACCTGTTATTGCGTATAGTAATTAAAGATTCCTGTAAATATTTTTGATAAGTAGGGGTTCGCAAGTACGATTCCATGCTTTTACGTATTCTTTCCCCCAGTTTTTTTTCCTCTCTGCGCAGCGAATACAGGTTAGAAGAAGCATCATCCAGGACCTGGCCATGTATGTTGATACAGTTCTCCAGTCGTCGTCTAATATCTGGGAAAAGAGTTAATTCATTTATTAAACGCCATATAAGTGGAAATTTATCCTGCATGGTGTTTTCTTTCAAAAAAGTTATTTTAAGGTTTTCTATCGATCTCATGAAACGGCTTATATCTCTAATCTCTGAGGGGCTCAGGACACCTTTTTTTTGGGAGCGCTGCAGAATAGAAATAATTTCCGAACAGGTCTCCAGTTTAATTTTACCGGTTTCAATAGCTCCTACTGCTTCCGTGGTTTCTCGTTGGAGCATCTTTATTTCTTCAGCGTTCAGGGAGGGGGTTAAAGATAATATTTTAGAAGAGCCAGGTGGCGTGCTGGCGCAATTGTTAAGTTGTTCTTTAATCTTTTGAAATTCTAATATCTCCATTGCCTTTTTCATCTAATCACCTCAGCGAGAAAGAAAAAGATTATTTTTTAAAAAAAACCTTAATGGTTTATCTTGAGCCTGGTTAATACCTATGCGGCCTGATGTGTCAATGCTTGATTTCTCCACCGTTTTCCCCTTAGCCAGGTATAAGGGTGGCTTCTGTAATGATATACCGTTGTGCTCTCTACTTATATTCATGGCAGAACACAGCTTTCCCGGTCCACTGGTAAGATTTTCCACCTTATGGTGCTTACCACGACGTTCCTTCATAAGTTCGACTCCGTCCACAGGTTCCAGCGCACGGACGAGAACTGCCTCCCCTATCCCCTCTGCTGCCGAAACCACGTTAAAACAATGATGATTACCGTATATAAAATAAACATAGGCCCTTCCAGGAGGGCCAAACATTGCTGCATTTCTTTTTGTTTTACCCCTATAAGCATGGCAAGCCGGATCGTTTTTGCTCAGATAGGCTTCTGTCTCTATTATAAAACCTGAAGTAATCCCTTCAGTCGATTCATGAATCAGCAAAGTGCCCAGTAAAGCAAGGGCCAGTGGAACTGTATCTCTTTGATAGAAATAATTGTTTAAAATATTAAACTCCATCTATAATAGACAAACTTTCTGCCACGTAGTCCATCATCAGCACAAACAACAGAGACATATAATGCTCTGAAAGAGCTACTATGGCAGAGGACTCCATAGTAGCCAACCAGTATTCCGTTCTAATAAGGGATAAAAGAGCCACCAAAAGAAAAACAAATAAGATGCCTTTCAGAGCACCAACAGTTAACCCAAGCAAAGCATTAACAGGTCCTACCAGCGGAATTTTGTTGACAAGTTTGAGCTTTCCGGTAATAAATGCCAAGACAAGAGAGATCAACAAAAAAGCTACCAGGAAAGAAATAATATTAAGAATGGTTTCCACCAACCACAAAGAAGCCTCCGGATCTTCTGCGATAGTGGAAACTATGCGGTCTAAGTAAAGGTATTGTCCCAAAATTTCCCTTACTTCTTCACTAAAATTTAGAGCTAAATAAAGAGCAATAAAAAAACTCGTCAAACTGACAACTTGACTTACAAGGCCTTTTCGAAAACCATTGTATAAAGCAATTACAAAAATCAGTAACAGCACAAAATCCAGCCAGTTCATTTTCCTCCACCTTTTCCTTTCTGGGGTTTTTTCTGCAGTAGAATTAGCTCGCTGGCCAGATTAAGAGATGTTAATACAGCAATATTTTGTGTGCTCATGCGTGGATATCTTTTGAGTAAATCTTCCATCAAAGCACTGACATAATCCCCTACTTCAAGCATGTGCTCACGGGAAGAAGAGCTGCGGATGATATATTCTTCCCCCAGTATTTTAATGATTACTTTATTATTCTCACCCGCAGCGGACATTTTGTATTCCTCCCCGGTACTGCTTCAGCTCTCGAAAACACATTAATTTCATTCCATAAATTTACAAAGGGAAAAGGTTTGCGACCCATCAGTCACCAAATCAATAAGATGAACACAACCGTTCCCGGCACCTAATAAAAAGGCTATTTCTTTCTTTTTCATTTCCGGTAAAAAGGTGCCTTTCAGTTTATCCATGAAAACCGTAGCTTCCTTACAAACCGAATCTGGAGCACGCAGAATGTCACCCCTACTGTCAATGATCAATCCTTCATTTTTCTCTAACTCCAACTCTACGGCCACACTGTGAAATGAATCATGAAGGTGAGCAGCGAGCAAATAGGCCTTTTCGCCCCTGTACATAGATTGGCTTTTCATACGATTAAAAAGACAGCCAGTGCGTTCATAATATCCCACATGTTCATACCACTTTGTAGTTACCCTTTCCATATTACTGTAATACCGACAGGCATTTTGGTAAATACTATCCCAGTATTCTTCATACTGTTGCGGAGAAAGGTAGCCTCGTTGTTCAACCAGAAAAGTCTCCGCCTGAATCACACCGCGAACTCCTTCGGCAAAAAGTTCCTTTGCTTCAGGTGCGTGCAGCGGAGCGAGAGCAGTTTTCAGAGTCTCTCCACAACCGAAATATGCCTTCATTCCCTTCAAGCCATCGATTTGTGTGTGTCTGGGTGTAGTTTCACCAGGCCCACGATAAATTTCCCACCACGCCTGCTGAACAAGGAAAGTCTCTGGTTCAAGAATCATTCGGGCACAGATTTCTCTATCTGTGCCGTTATAAGTAGTATTTACCAGTAATTCATCTTTGTGCAAACGTACATTGGTATGCCAAAAGCGCTGAAAGATACAATCCATACAAATTCCCCCTATTCGGAATACTTCTGTAAAATGAATTTAATTCCTGCTTTAAATTTGCCTGAGCACAGCACTATATTTTTCGTACAATTCATTCTCCATTATCTTTTGCAGTCTATCTACTTCATCGTCTTGCAGGGTTCTTTCTGGGTGTCTGAATGTCAAAGCAAATGCCATGCTCATACAACTTTCGGGAATTTGCCTTCCCTTATAAACATCAAAAAGACTTAGATCTTCCAACAATTCTCCTCCACATTTTTTGAGAGTGGCAAAAATTTCTGCTGCTGTAACTTGTTCCGGCACAACAAAGGCGAGATCCCTTAACACAGAAGGATACTTAGGAAGTGGCTTGAAGGATTGGAGCAGGGATATATTATTTATAAGATATTCCAAATCCAATTCTGCCAGGTAAATCACCTGCTTAAATTCATATTTTTCCTGCAAGGATGGATGCAGCTGCCCTGCAAAGCCTATCTCTTTTTCATTTAACACGAGAGTAGCACCTCGACTGGGATGAAGAAGAGGTATCTCTTCGCCCCGCCACATGCAATTCTCTATACCCAAAGAAATCATTATGGTATCCAATATCCCTTTTAAGTAAAAGAAATCTATCTTCTGCGGAGGGCTTTGCCAATGATGCTCATCCATGTATCCACTTACTGCCAGGGCAAGATTTGTTTTTTCTCGCGGCAACTTATCTCCCTTCAAAGCGGATAAAAAAACCTTGCCGATCTCAAAAATATGAACGTTGTGCATCTGTCTATTAAAGTTGTACTGAAGCACTTGCAAAAGGCTGGGCAACAAGGTCGTACGAAGTACTGCCTGTTCTTCACTTAAAGGGTTTTGTATCTTTACGGCATCACGCCTCAGATCTTCATTGCCTAACCCTAAATCATCAAAAAGTTTGGGATTCAAAAAGGAAAAGTTAATAACCTCCTGTAGGCCACATGCAGTTAAAGTTTCTCTGAAACGTGCCAGAATTCTCTTTTCAACAGAAGGGCGACCCGAGGTCATAATTCCCTGCGGAAGAGTGGAAGGTATTTTATCATAGCCTTTTATGCGAGCAATTTCCTCGATCAAGTCTACCTCTAACTCCAGATCCGGACGGTAGGAAGGTATCTCTACCGCAAAAGAAAAACTATCTTTATCCGTACATTTATTGCCGTTGAAAGTATTATCTACCTGTGAATCATCTATTTCCGAGCCAATTCCATGTAGTATATTTTTAGTCTCTTCCTTTGTTACACAGTACCCCAAATATTCTTTAAGGCGCTGCGAACGCAATTCAACCTTTCGTTTGCTAGGTGGAAAGGGGTAAACATCCAGGATACCACGGCATATCTCTCCACCAGCCAGTTCCTGCATAAGTCGCACTGCCCTGTTTTGCACAAACAGTGCGCTTTCCGTATCCACTCCTTTTTCAAAACGCTGTGAAGCTTCCGATGGAAGGTTCAAGCGACGCGCAGTACGGCGAATATTGGCAGGACTAAAACAGGCTGCTTCCAGTAATATTCTAGTGGTGGTTTCAGTTATCTCTGTATATTCACCACCCATAACACCAGCTAACCCTATTGGCACTTTCTCATCGGCAATTACCAGCATCTCAGGGTCTAGCATTCTGTTTACCCCGTCAAGGGTTAACATCTCTTCACCTGCACAGGCTCGTCGGACAATAATTCGTCCTCCTTGAAGGCAGTCATAGTCAAAGGAATGGGTAGGATGACCTGTTTCCCACATAATGTAGTTGGTAACATCCACTATGTTGTTAATAGGCCTTAATCCTGCTGAAAGAAGCTTTAACTGTATTTGGAGTGGAGAGAAACCTATTGTTATCCCCTCCAACATACGTGCAGTATACCGGGGGCAAAGATAAGGTTCAGCAATCTCTACGGAAGAAAGTTGTTCTATTTCCCGTGTACTCTCTTTAACCGCTGAAGAAGGCAATTTTACACCCTCTCCTGTTAAAGCGGATACTTCTCTGGCAACCCCAATAAGCCCCAGACAGTCCCCTCTGTTAGGCGTAAGATCCAGCTCCAAGACAGGCTCATGAATAAAATTGCTTTCTTTGAGGCTACTCCCGGGAGTATAGCCCTCGTCCAGAATAAGAATTCCAGGCTCCTCTTCCGCTAAATCCAAGCCCAGTTCTATGCCAGAACACAGCATTCCTGCTGAGTTAATTCTTTTTATCTCCGCATTTTTAATTTCAGTCCCATCAGGAAGATAAGCCCCGGGCAATGCGAGCGGTGCCAGGTCACCTTCTTTAATATTCCAAGCCCCGCAAACAACCTGTACAAGGCCTTCTCCGCTTTCTACTTCAACTACCTGTAAATTATTTGCCTCCGGGTGAGGAAAAATATTTTTGATCTTTCCTGCCACTATTTTATCGCTGAGGGGAGCAAAAATTTTCAACTCCGCCACCTCAATGCCGGCCATAGTTAACCGTTCAGCCAATTCTTCAGGTGTGAGGTAAATATCAATATATTCACGCAGCCAGTTAAAGGGAACTTTCATTATTAACTACCCCTTTCACGATATTTGATGTTGTTTAAGCATCCTTAAGTCATTATTATAGAATGTTCTAATGTCATCTATTCCATATTTTAGCATGGCAATACGTTCTACACCCATCCCAAAGGCATACCCAGTAACATTTTCAGGATCATAACCTGATATTCTTAATACCTTGGGATGCACCATTCCAGAACCGAGTATCTCCATCCAGCCACTGTCTCCACAAGTACGACAACCTCTGCCGTCGCAGATTATACATAAAATATCTACCTCAGCGCTGGGTTCAGTAAAAGGAAAATAGCTGGGACGCAGCCGAATTTCACGGTCACTTCCGAACATTTCCCTGGCAAAGAGCAAAAGGGTTCCTTTTAAGTCACCCATAGATATTCCCTTGTCAACCACCAGACCTTCTACCTGGTGGAACATGGGCGAATGTGTTAGGTCATCATCCCTGCGGTAAACTTTTCCAGGTGCTATAACTCGCACAGGAAGAGTTGGAGCCTGTGCTTCCATAGTACGAATCTGCACTGGTGAGGTATGTGTTCTCAAAAGTACGTCTGGTGTTATATAAAAGGAATCCTGCATATCCCTGGCCGGATGATCCTGTGGTATGTTTAATGCTTCAAAATTGTAGTAATCCATTTCTACATCGGGACCTTCAACCACCTGGAACCCCATACAGGTAAAAATCTCTTCCATTTCTTTTAAAACTGATATCAAAGGGTGCTTTCTGCCAATTTTGAAAGGTTTTCCCGGTAAGGTTACATCAAGGCGTTCTTTTTCCCACAAGGAAAGAGAAGTATTACTTTTTAGTTCGGTTTTGCGCTCTTCCAACATCTTTTCTGCTGATTTTTTAAACTGGTTTAGCTCTTTTCCTAGTAAAGGTTTTTCTTCAGCAGTAACCTGCCCCAAACTCTTCATAAGAGAAGTAATTTCACCCTTTTTACCCAAAAAACGAACTCTGACTTTTTCCAGAGTTTCCAGGTCATAAGCTGCAGCAAGTTCACTGTTAAATTTTTTTTTGATTGTTTCAATGCTTTCTTTCACCTGGGACTAACCTCCTTGTTAAATTCGATTATGTCTAACAAAATAAAAAGCTTTCGTCCCTGGGACGAAAGCTTTCCGCGGTACCACCCATATTAACTCGAATGAGTTCACTTTTATGTATAACGGCACACACCGCAGCAGACTTAATAGGAATATATTCCGTTCAGTCGCTAACTCCAGGGTGAACTTCCATCAAGCTTCTCAGGGGGTTTACAGCCGACGGCCCCCATTCTCTGTGGATTCGGCGTTGACTTACTTTTCCCTATCATCGCTTTATTCCTATTATTAAATTTACATTGACATAAGTTGTTTATATAATAAATAAGCGGCAACCGAACCTGTGCTCTCAAACACTTTCCAGAAAAATTCAGCGGTCAACATAAAATGACCCCTTTCTTTATTTTTCAGGAACCGCTTAGAATTATACCATATCTGTTTTTAAAAAACAATCCGTAAGGCCTTGTAGAACGGGCTTGAAACCAGCTAAAACTAGCTAACAAAACCTGTATTGTAAACAGTTTCTTCAAGTTTAGTGCTTTCTTTGACGCATGGCTTCAAAAATAAAAACTGAGGCTGCCACCGCAGCATTTAAAGAGTTAATTTTGCCTCTTAGCGGAATAGAAGTCTTCACCGACGCCCTGTCCAGCAGAAAGTCGCTTATTCCCCTGCTCTCATTTCCGATAATAATTCCGCATGGAATATTATAATCAATTTCATAATAGGGTATACCGCCATGTGCATCAGCAGCAAACAAGCGAATGTTTTTTTCTGCTGCAACTTCCAGCCAAAAATAAGCTTCCTCCGTTATTACAGGAATATAAAAAGTTCCTCCCATACTTGCCCTGACAGCCTTTGGATTAAACGGATCTACCGTGCCAGGCATAAGAAGTATACCGTGCAGGTCTGCAGCAGCAGCTGCGCGAATTATAGCACCCACATTGCCCGGGTCCTGCAGACCATCAAGCAACAGAAAAAAACAATCTTCTCTATTTATGAAATCCCCATTCTGTTCCGGTAAATGAGCAATTGCACCCACACCCTGGGGTGTTTCAGTATGTGAGATCTCATCAAAAGCCCTTTCATCTAATTTAATTAGATTAGATACTTCTAATACACGTAAGAGATTCTCTGCCCCTCGCATTTGCAAAAAATGATCGGTATAAAATACTACTTCCAAAGTAAGGTTTGCTTTAACTGCTTCTTCCAATAAGTAAAAACCTTCTATTAAAAGCCGCCTCTCTTTTTGGCGGTATTTACGCTGGCCCAATTTCTTATATTTTTTTATTAGCTTGGCAGACATTGCATTCAACCCCTGGAAACAATAAGGCAAGCATTATATTAATTTATAATTCCCTGGATTTTCAGGTAACGAACAAAAAAGGCCATCAAGGCCTTTTTGCAGCTTACTTTAAGCAGTATGTTCCTGAGCTAAATTTACTAATTTTTTAAAAGCAGCCGGATCATCTACTGCAAGCTCAGCAAGCATTTTGCGATTTACTTGAACTCCTGCCTTTTTCAACCCATTCATAAATTTACTGTATGAAAGACCATTGTTTCTGGCAGCAGCATTTATTCTTGCAATCCATAACTTGCGAAAATCTCTTTTTCTGGCTTTCCGGTCCCTATAAGCATATGACAAAGACTTCATTACTTGCTGGTTAGCTAATTTAAAAAGCTTGCTTTTGGAACCATAATAACCCTTGGCAAGTTTAAGGATCTTTTTTCTTCTTCTCCTTGTCATAACACTATTTCTGACTCTAGGCATTTCATATTCCCCCTTGCAAACTTAACATTAATAAGGCATAAGCTTATTTACTCGTTTTATATCACTTTTAGAAATTAATGTCGGGCTGCGCAATCTGCGCTTTCGCTTTGGTGATTTCTTCTCCAAAATGTGGCTATGATAGGCGCGAAACCTTTTAATTTTCCCGCTTCCAGTTCTCTTGAAACGTTTAGCGGCTCCACGGTGAGTTTTCATTTTTGGCATAAAAGTACCTCCTATAACTAAACATATGGCCTGGCTCCTGGGAAATATAACTATGAAAATTAATAATAATTTGTTTATAATATAAACTATTGCCAAGTGTTGTTCTGCCATCCCGGAAAGTATCTAATTATTGTTATTTAGGAGCCAAAATCATAATCATATTTCTTCCTTCAAGCCGGGGTTTTCTCTCGACAGTGCTTACATCTTCCAGTTCTTTTGCATATTCCAGGCATAGCTTTTGACCTAACTCAGGATGAGTTACTTCTCGACCTCTAAAAACAAGAGTTACTTTAACTTTATCACCGTCTTCTAAAAAGCGCCTGCCGTTGCGAACCTTAACCTGAAAATCATGAGTTTCAATATTTGGTCGCATTTTAACTTCTTTGACGGAAATAGAACGTTGTTTTTTGCGAGCCTCTTTATCTCTTTTGCTCTGTTCGTACTTGTATTTACCAAAATCCATAATGCGACACACAGGAGGCTTCGCCTGCGGAGCAACATTAACCAGATCCAGATTTTTATCTCTGGCCATTTGTAAAGCCTCCTCCAGGGGAGTAACGCCTATTTGCTCACCTTCTGCCCCTATCAACCTTACCTCCTTGGCCCTTATCTTGTTATTAATTAATAATTCCTTGCTAATCTGAACTTCACCTCCAATTTTCTCATAAAATATAAAAAGCAGGTACGCTTCCACCTGCTCCAAAACAACTTTTAAACTTGTTTTACCGTTAAATAACCCTGGTAACAGCTTAAGAGCGTTGCAAGGTGAGAAGCCATGGCTTCTACTTGGACATGGTTAATATACCATAAAGGCATGCTTTAGTCAAATATTTTGTATCATCTTTTCTTATCAGAAATCTCTTCTTGCACCTGTTTCAAAAAAATATCCAGTGGCAATGGCCCCAGATCACCCTTTTCACGACTGCGTACCGCCACTTCATGTGCATTCATCTCACGGTCCCCTACCACCAGCATATAAGGTATTTTTTGCACCTGTGCTTCCCTTATTTTATAACCTACTTTTTCACTACGGGTATCCAGCTCAGCTCTTATGCCGTGATGATTAAGCACATCATACACTTCAAGTGCATAATGATGTTGCTTATCTGTTATGGGAATAACAATAACCTGTATAGGGGCAAGCCAGAGAGGAAAAGCACCAGCATAATGTTCGATTAAAAGTGCAATAAAACGCTCCATCGCTCCATAAACTACCCTGTGGATTATCACCGGGCGGTGTTTCTGCCCATCAGCACCAACATAGGTAAGGTCAAAATTCACGGGCATCTGAAAATCTAACTGAATGGTTCCACACTGCCAGGTCCGTCCCAGAGAATCCTCCAAATGAAAATCTATTTTGGGTCCGTAAAAAGCACCATCTCCTTCATTGATTTTGAATTCTACCCCTTTATTTTCCAAAACATTTTGAAGGGCTGCCGTAGCTTTTTCCCACATCTCAGGCGTACCCATCGATTTACTTGGTTTTGTGCTGAGCTCAACATGGTATTTAAAGCCAAAAACATTATAAAATATGTCAACCAGCTCCATAACACCTTCTACTTCTGGTTCAATTTGTTCAGGCAGCATAAAGATATGAGCATCGTCCTGGGTAAAACTCCGCACTCTCATAAGTCCATGAAGGGTGCCTGATTTTTCGTGACGATGCACTAACCCCATTTCTGCCAGTCGAAGAGGAAAATCGCGATAGCTGTGCATACCCATTTTATATATAAGCATGGAACCGGGGCAGTTCATAGGTTTGATCGCATAATCCCGCTCATCAATACGAGTAAAATACATATTTTCCTGGTAGTGGTCCCAGTGCCCTGACTTTTCCCAAAGTTCTTTATTCAAAATAATAGGAGTTTCTACCTCTTGGTAGCCGTACTTACGATGTTTCTCTCTCCAGAAACTCTCTAGCTCACGCCGCACTACAATTCCTTTAGGATGATAAAAAGGAAAACCGGGTCCTTCATCGTGAAAACTGAAAAGATCAAGTTCGCGTCCTAATTTGCGGTGATCTCTTTTACGTGCTTCTTCCAGCCGGTACAGGTACTCTTCCAGCATTTTTTTCTTTGGAAAAGCTGTACCGTAAATGCGTTGGAGCATAGGCTGGTTTTCGTCACCACGCCAGTAAGCACCCGCCAGATTAAGCAGTTTCACAGTTTTTAGTCTTCCGGTGGAAGGCAGGTGCGGCCCAGCACAAAGATCTATAAATTCCCCCTGCCGGTAGCAGGTTATTGTTTCCCGATCCTCCAAATCCGCTATAAGTTCCAGTTTGTAGCTTTCACCCCTCTCTTCAAAAAGCTTCTGTGCTTCCTCGCGACTAATTTCAAACCTTTCCAGTGGCAGATCTTCTTTGATAATCGCTTGCATATCATTTTCGATTATTTCAAGCTCTTCTGGGCTTAAAGGTTTATCAAAATCAAAATCATAATAAAAGCCATCCTTAATAGCTGGCCCAATCCCTAACTTAACATTTTCGTATCTTCTTTTTACAGCCTGTGCCATTACATGGCTGGCAGTATGGCGCAATGCTTCGGCACCCTCATTATTCTCAAAAGTAAGAAACTGTAATTTGCCGCTTCTGTAAAGCGGGGTATGAAGGTCAATAACATCTTCATCCAGTTTGGCAGCAAGAGCCTCTTTTTTAAGCCTGCCACCAATATCGTCCAAAAAATGTTGGGCAGTCGTTCCGGAAGGGACTTCTTGTGCTCCCCTTCCCTGGATTTCAATTTTTATATTAGCAATTGAATCGTCTATCAAGCGTTCTTCCATCGACCAAATATGCCTCCTTTCCTTCATTAAATCATAATTCCAAGGAGTGACACTGTCAAGTGCTGAATAAATAAAAACCCCTGCTCAATGCAGGGGGACAGATCCATAATGGTGGGTCCTGTGTGGATCGAACACACGGCCTCTTCCGCGTCAAGGAAGCGCTCTCCCACTGAGCTAAGGACCCTTTTATACAGTATTTTAGCAGATGAAAATTGAAAAAGCAAGATTAATATTCTAAGAGCATTTTGCGTCCATAATTATCAAGTGCCCATAATTATTAAAACTGCACCGAATATCATTAAAATGAGTGGCCTTTCGGTCCTCCCATAATAAGCATAAATGAAATATAGTTTTTTTAAAAGATTAGAAAAAAACGCCTTGCTTACTTTACAATAAAAACACTTGCTTTAACTTCTTGGGCAATGGCATTACTTACACTCCCTAAAAGCAGCTTTTTAAATCCGCCAAGCCCCCTGCTTCCTAACACTACTACATCATACTTTCCTTCCTCAGCCAATTCTATAATTGTGGTAGCTACATGCCCTTCTTTCAACAGCGTATCAACTTTGAGATTTCTTTTCTCAAATATTTTCTGCGCATCGGCTAAAATATTTTCTCCTTCTTCCTTGCTCTGTTCGTGTACCCGCCTTATCATCTCCTCAGTAAAATAAGCCTCACCTACACCGACCAGAGAATCAATATGATAAACATAAATAGCAGTAATTTCACAATCATCCAGCCCTGCTGCTATTGTGGCCGCTTTATCTATTGCTTTATAACTTTGTTCCGAGCCATCTACGCAAACTAAAAATTTCATCACTATTCTCCCCAGAAAAATATTGCCAGAATATTTTAAATCAATCAAATCAAACAAGCCTGCTCCTCCTTTAATTGAGCTTATTACACAGGCTTGCCTGAATAAACATTATTAATAAGTGGAGCTTACCTCTACTAACGAGGTCCAATCAGTAATTTTATTGCTGTTCTTTCTTCGCCGTCAATTTGAATATCAATGAAGGCAGGAATGCAAACAAGATCCATCCCGCTAGGCGCCACAAACCCCCTAGCGATAGCGACCGCTTTCACTGCCTGATTGAGAGCGCCTGCTCCAATTGTCTGAATTTCAGCTTTGCCCTGTTCTCGCAAAGCCCCTGCTAATGCACCGGCTACAGAATTCGGGTTAGATTTTGCCGAAACTTTTAATATTTCCATTGCTACGCATTTCCTCCTTACAGTTAAGTAAATTGCTTGCCGGAAATAAAACTATATCTTTAATGTATTCCTTATTGCCAGTCAGGTGCCTTTGTCAGTTGAATTACCATAATATTACAGAACAAGTACTTTTAACCCTCTTCCTCAACTTCTTCTTCTTCCTTGGCCAAGCTTAAGCCTTGAACATGAATATTTACTGCAGTGACTTTTAGACCAACAGTTTCTTCTACAACTTTTTTTACTTTCTCCTGTATTGCTTTAGCTACCTTTGAAACAATTGAACCGTATTTTACAATGATATAGATATCTAAAACAGCTTCTTCCTCCGTCATCTCCACTTTTACACCGCTCGTAAGGTTTTTCCTGCCTAATCTTTGTGCTATACCTTCAACAATTCCACCACTCATACTCGCAACCCCATCCACCTCAATAGTGGCCAATCCTGCGGATATTGCTAAAACTTCATCAGCAATATAGATGGTGCCAAGCTTTGAAGAGGTAATCTTAAAACTTTTTTCTTCAGCCATATGTACTTCCTCCAATCAAATGGTTTTTTTATCTAAAGTTATAATATCATAAATATTCAGTTATTACAACCAATATTTTTCTGAACATAAAAAATAACCGCTTGAACGCGGTTACTAAAGAGATACTAAACTCATTATATTTGGTGCCGGAGACCGGACTTGAACCGGTACGGGCAATTAATTACCCGAGGGATTTTAAGTCCCTTGCGTCTGCCAGTTCCGCCACTCCGGCTAATTAATGGAGGCGACACCCGGATTCGAACCGGGGATGGAGGATTTGCAGTCCTCTGCCTTGCCACTTGGCTATGTCGCCA